>CAKZJK010000473.1 GCA_936942565.1 uncultured Caulobacter sp.
GTAGGGCGCGCGGACATCCGTCGGGACGACGCCGTAAAGCTCCTCGGGATCGTAAAGCGGCGGCTCGGCCTCGGCCAGGACGACCTGCTCGGGCTTGGTGGTGTTCAGGTTGGCGACGATCGAGCGGACGATCTCCAGCGCGTGTTCGTCGTTCTCGGCGACATGGTCGACCACGCCCGAACGGCGGCCGTGGGTCTCGGCCCCGCCCAGCTCCTCGGCGCTGATGACCTCGCCCGTGGCGGCCTTCACCAGAGGCGGGCCGGCCAGAAAGATGGTGCCCTGGTTACGGACGATGACCGTCTCGTCGCTCATCGCCGGGACATAGGCCCCGCCGGCGGTGCACGAGCCCATGACGCAGGCGATCTGCGGCACGCCCGCCGCGCTCATCCGCGCCTGATTGAAGAAGATGCGGCCGAAGTGGTCGCGGTCGGGGAAAACCTCGGCCTGGTGCGGCAGGTTCGCGCCGCCGCTGTCGACCAGATAGACGCACGGCAGACGGTTCTGGGCCGCGATCTCCTGGGCGCGCAGGTGCTTCTTCACCGTCATCGGGAAGTAGGCCCCGCCCTTCACCGTCGCGTCATTGGCGACGATCATCACCTCGCGGCCGGAGACACGGCCGACGCCGCAGATGATCCCAGCCCCCGGGGCCTCGCCGCCATAGAGATCGCAAGCGGCCAGCTGGCCGATCTCCAGGAAGGGCGAGCCAGGATCCAGCAGGCGCTCCACCCGCTCTCGCGGCAACAGCTTCCCGCGCGAGGCGTGACGCTCGCGGGCGCTCTCCGGACCGCCCAGAGCCGCCTCGGCGACCTTGGCGCGCAGTTCGGCGACCAGGGCGCGATTGTGCGCGGCGTTGCGGGCGAAAGCGTCGCTGGACGCGTCGATAACGGAGTTCAACTTCGGCATGACCGACGCTTAGCCTTTTCCACCCATCCCCGGAAGTCGGAGTTTTTTGGACCCCGAAGCCGAAGATTCAGAGCCAAAACCGTTCTTAGACATTTTATCTTCCAGAGCAATGATTGCGCCTGAACGCGCCCATGGGGTCAAGCCTGCCGATGACGCGCGAGGCGTTTACAGCTTCACCCTGGCGGCACTACCGTCCGCGCCGTGGAAACGTCCCTGCCCGATGACTCGGCGCTAGCGCGCCTGTTCGCCCGCGAGCGGCGCAACGGAACGGCGGCATGGTTTTCGCTGCCGGGCGGCGCGACCTTGTTCGAGCCGGGCGAGCCCGCCGACCAACTCTATTTCCTGAAGACCGGGCGCCTGGGCGCCTTCCGCCGCGAGGACGGCCAGGAGTCGCAGTTCCTGGGACTGATCCGCCCCGGCGAGCCGGCCGGCGAGATGGCGATGATCGGCGACACCGCGCACTCCGCCGCCATGGTCGCCCTGCGCGACAGCGAGATGTTCTCCCTGCCTCGCGACGTCTTCTTCGAGGCGGCCGAGGAGGATCCCAGCGTTTTGCTGGAGCTGTCGCGGCTAATGATCCATCGGGCGCGGCGGGCGCGCAGCCAGCCGGTGGCCGGTGATCCGTCGGTGTTCGGCTTCATCGCCGTGGAGCTGGGGGCGCCGATCCGGCCCATCGTCGAGCGGCTGGGCCGCTGCATCGAGAGCCTCGGGTACACAGTCACCGTCGAGGGCGGCGAAGCGCTGCTGGCGCCGACGGAATGGTTCGGCAATGTCGAGCACGCCCACGACTTCGTCCTCTACGTGGCCGAGGCCGACGAGACCGCCTGGGGTCACGTGGTGGGCCGCCAGGTCGATCGGCTGTTCCGGGTGGGACGCGGCGACCGCGCGCCGCCCAGCGTGATCCCCAGCTACGCCTCGGGCCCCCTGCAGGCCCAGCGCCTGGTCGACCTGATCCTGCTGCAATCAGCCAGCCTCACGCGTCCCGCCGGCTCGGAAGCCTGGGTCGAGGCCACCCAGCCCGCGCGCCTGTTCCATCTGCGCGAGAACGGCGTGGCGGACCTGCAGCGCCTGGCGCGGGTGATGACGGGCCAGTCGGTGGGCCTGGTGCTCTCGGGCGGCGGCGCGCGGGCCTACGCCCATATCGGCGCGATCCAGGCGATGCGCGAGCGGGCCATACCGATCGACTTCGTGGGCGGCGCCTCGATGGGCGCGATCATCGCGGCGGGCCTGGCCATGGGCTGGGACGACGGCGAGATGGAGGCCCGCATCCACAGGGCGTTCGTCGACTCAAGCCCGCTGGACGACATCGCCTTCCCGATGATCGCCATGACCCGTGGCGAGAAGGTCAATGCACGACTGGAAGAACACTTCGGCGGCGTCCAGATCAGCGACCTTTGGCTACCGTTCTTCTGCGTCTCGTCGAACCTGACCTCCGGCGCCTACCAAGTGCACCGAACGGGCGAGTTGCAGGCCGCGCTGCGCGCCTCGATCGCCCTGCCCGGGGTCATGCCACCGGCGACCGCCAACGGCTCGGTGCTGGTCGACGGGGCGGTGATGAAAAACTTCCCCGCCGACATCATGCGCGCCCTCCAGCCCGGCCCGATCGTCGGCGTCGACGTCGCGCGCGGCCGGAGCATCACGCCCGAGGACCTGATCACGCCGCCCTCGCTGTGGAGCTGGATCACATCGGGCGAATGGCGGCGAGGTCCTCCGATCGTCGCCCTCCTGATGCGGGCGGCCACGGTCACGACCGGCCGAGACATAGCCGCCGCCCGCGAGGCAACGGACGTCCTGATCACGCCCAAGCTCGAGGGTGTGGATATCCGCGACTGGCGGGCCTTCGAGCCGTCGGTGAAGGCTGGATACGTCGCCGCAAGCTTCGCGCTGGACACCCTGCGCCAACCGGTGACCACCCTGCGCAGGCGTCCAAGCCTGGCCGAGCGTCAGGCCGCCTCAAGCCGTCCCTGACCGCCGGGCCACGACGAACAGGCGCTTGAACGGGAACAGGGTCACGCCGTCCTCCCGAGGCGGGAACCGCCGCGCCAGTCGCGCGCGCCAGGCGTCGAGGAACAACGACCGCTCTCCGCTGTCGAGGGCGTCGAGATAGGGCCGCAGGGTGGCGCCCATCGTCCACTCCACGATCGGATCCTCGCCGCGCAGCGCGTGCAGATAGGTCGTGGTCCAAATATCGACCTCGGCGCACAACGGCGCCAGCCAATCGTAATAGTCCTCGGCCGCCGCGGTCGGACCGGCGCCGGCGATGTTGGCCAGCTTCGAAGCCCACGGCCCCAACTGGATGACCTCGGCCAGGCTGCCGCGCCAGCCCAAGCTGTCCACCACCGGGATTTGGATCGCCAGCACGCCCGAAGGCGCCAAGGCGGCGGCCAGGCGGGGGATCAGCATCTTATGATCGCCCACCCAGTGGAGGGCGGCGTTGGTGAAGATCAAGTCCGCCGGCGCGTCTGGAGCGAAGCGCTCGATATCGCCCTCGATCCATTCCACGTGTTCGGACAGCGCCCGCGCCCTTCGCAGCATGTCGGGGCTCGAGTCGAGCCCGCGCACCCGCGCCTGGGGAAACCGTTCGGCCAGTAAGACGGCTTGCTCGCCCATGCCGCAGCCGAGGTCCCAGATTTCGCGCGGCGCCACCTCGGCTGGAAGAGCCGTCATCAGGTCGCGCGCCGGCCGTTCGCGGTATCGGCGATAGAGGGCGTAGATGTCCGGATCCCAGCGCGCCATTCTATCCCTCCCCGGTGCGACAATCGGACACCGTGCAACTTCGCGGTTCGTGAAGAATTCTTCTCAACGAAGAAGATTCATCATAGTGTTCGATACAGGCTTCCGACAGAGGGGCCACAGGGAAGGAAATCACGCGGAATGGTCACGCAGATTCATCTGGCTCCCGGCGGCGCACCCGCCCCCGCCCCGAACATCCGTCGACTGAATCTCAGCCGCCCCCTCGCGGTCGGCGCCGCCATGGCGATGTGGGCCGCGATCCTGATCGGTCTTCGCCTGCTGACGCTCTGAGCGCGACCTCGCGTCGCGCGCGGCGCCTCTTCCCATTCCGGCGAAAAGGCCCATATCCTCTCTGTGTTGTTCAACTACTGAAAGGAGGTGATCCAGTGTCTCATTGTCTCCAACCGCGGTCGCGAGTCGTGACCTGGAGCCTGCAGAACGAGGTTTCCGCCTGACGCGTTGAACGCCGAAGGTTTAAGTCACACGCTGCGCGAGCGGCTACGACGATGGAAGGGCCGTCCCGATCGGGGCGGCCCTTTTTCATGGTCCCAGGTTTGGAGGCGGATCAGGCCCCGATCAGCTCGCGGCCGATCAGGAAACGGCGGATTTCGTTGGTGCCCGCGCCGATGTCGTAGAGCTTGGCGTCGCGCAGCAGGCGCTCGACCGGCCATTCCTTGGTGTAGCCCGCCCCGCCTAGGGCCTGGATCGCCTCCAGCGACACTTTCACCGCGTTCTCGGACGCCATCAGGATCGCGCCCGCCGCGTCGAAGCGGGTAGTCTTGCCCGCGTCGCAGGCCCGCGCCACCGCGTAGACATAGGCCCGGGCCGAGTTCAGGGCGACGTACATGTCGGCGATCTTGCCCTGCATCAGCTGGAAGCCGCCGATCGGCTGGCCAAACTGCTTGCGGTCCCGGACGTAGGGCAGAACGATATCCAGACAGGCCTGCATGATGCCCAGCGGTCCCGCCGCCAGCACGGCGCGCTCGTAGTCGAGGCCGCTCATCAGCACGCCGACGCCGCCGCCGACCGGGCCCATGAC
>CAKZJK010000474.1 GCA_936942565.1 uncultured Caulobacter sp.
CCGTTCGAGAACGCGATCCAGGACAAGACCCGCAAGCTGGACGTGCGCGAGCGCGAGTTCGCGGTGCTCGACGTCACGGGGCCCGTGACGCTCGGAACCCCGCCCGCCGCCGATCCGCGCGTGCGTAGACTGGAGACCGGCTTCTGGTCGATCTCGGGCGCCGCCACGGGCGCGGATGGCGCGCTCTATTTCATCGAGAAGCGCTTTCAGCGCATCTATCGCTGGACGGAGGCGCATGGCCTGGAGGTGGTGCGCGACCACTCGCTGGATCCGACCAACCTAGCCGTCGACGGCTCGGGCAAGCTGCTGGTCGTGTCTTCGTACGGTCCGCGGGCCTCGGTCTATTCGATCGATCCGCGAGGGCCCAAGGATCAACTGACCATGCTCTCGCCGACCGCGACCACGCCGCGCGTGGGAGCCAGGACCCTGTTGCCCGTGAACTGGTGGGTGAACGGCGAGTTCCGCGACCAGTACGATCCGGCGACGGACCACTTCACGACGCTCGCCGAGATGTTCGCGCGCGATGTAGGAACGCCAAAGGCCGAGGAATATATCTCGCCGGATGGCAGCGTCGTGCTCCCGGCGTTCCGCGTCTGGCAGCAGGGGCCGTCGGACCATGTGGGCTGGCGCTGGTCGGACACCTTGCAGGCGCATGGCCTGATCGGCGGCGTGTCGGGCCAGCGGGTGTTCGTCACGAATGGCTCGGAGAACAGGACCTATAGCGGCCAGGTTGGCCCTGGCGGGACGCTGACCGACCTGAAGGTCTTCGCCGAGCGCGGCGGCGAAAGCGTCGCCGTGGATGGCCAAGGGCGCGTCTTTGTCGCCAACGGCCAGATCTTCCAGTACGCGCCGGATGGCAAGCTGGTCGGACGCATCGACGTGCCGGAGCGTCCGCTGCAACTGATCTTCGGCGGCGAGGGCGGCAAGACGTTGTTCGTCCTGACGCATCACTCGCTCTACGCCGTCGCGCCCTAAGAAGCCCGGGAGAAGGCGCGTCATGAAGACCATCCTAATCGCCTTGGCCGCCGTCGCGGCCTTGACCACCAGCGGCCCCGCCGGGGCTTCCGAGAGCCGCTCGGCATTCGCCGTCGCGCCGGCCGATCCGTCGGCGATCACCGTGCGTGGACGCGGCGACGGGCGCGCCGACGACAGCGCTGCCCTGCAGGACGCCATCGACGCGGCCGCCAAGCCCGGCGGCGGGCTCGTCTTTCTACCGTCCGGCCGTTACCGCATTTCGCGGACGCTGTTCCTGTGGCCGGGCGTACGGGTGTTCGGCGTCGGCGCCACGCGGCCGGTGATCGTGCTGGGCGACGCGACACCCGGCTTCCAAAAGGGCGTTGCCAACATGGTGATCGTCGCCGGGGCCAAGCCCGACCCCGCGCGCCAAGTCCCGTTCCCGCCGCCAGGGAGCGTGCCCTTCAACAAGGAGGTCCCCGACGCCAATTCCGGCACCTTCTATACGGCGATGAGCAATGTCGATTTCGAGATCGGCAAGGGTAACCCCGCCGCGACGGCGATCCGTTTCCACGCGGCCCAGCACGCCTTCCTCAGCCACATGCGCTTCGACATCGGCTCGGGCCTGGCGGCGCTATACCAGATCGGCAACGAGGCCGAGGACCTGCACTTCAAGGGCGGCCGCTACGGCATCCTGACCGAGAAGCCGTCGCCGGCCTGGGGCTTCGTGCTGCTCGACTCCACTTTCGAAGGCCAGCGCGAGGCGGCGATCCGCGAGCACGAGGCCGGACTAACGCTGGTCAATGTGACCATGCGCGACACGCCGGTCGGGATCGAGATCGATCGCGGCTATGGCGATTGGCTGTGGGGCAAGAACGTCCGCTTCGAGAATGTCTCGAAAGCCGGCGTGGTCATTTCGAACGAGGACAACGTCTACACCCAGGTCGGCTTCGAGAACGCGGTCGCCAAGGGGACGCCGGTGTTCGCCCGCTTCCGTGAGAGCGGAAAGACCGTGGCGGGGAAGGGGCGCGCCTACCGCGTTTCGGCCTTCAACCATGGCCTGACCGTGCCGGGGTTGGGTCGCATGGGCGAATACAAGACCACTTTCGACGCCGAGGCGCTGAAGGCCTATCCGGCGCCGCTGACACCCGCCATCCGAGATTTGCCGCCAATGTCCGAGTGGACCAGCGTCCGCGATCTGGGCGCCAAGGGCGACAACATGACCGACGATAGCGCCGCGATCCAGAAGGCGATCGACAGTCGCCGTGTGATCTATTTCCCGACCGGCTTCTACCGTGTCACGGACACACTGAAGCTGCGGCCCGATACGGTGCTGATCGGCCTGCATCCCAGCCTCACGCAGATCGTGTTGCCTCACGCAACGCCGGCCTTCCAGGGCGTGGGCGCGCCCAAGGCGCTGGTGGAGTCCGGCAAGGGCGGCGACAACATCGTTTCCGGCCTAGGACTCTACACCGACGGCCAGAACCCTCGGGCCACGGCGCTGCTGTGGACGGCCGGCGAGCGCTCGATGGTCAACGACGTCAAGTTCCAGGGCGGCCATGGCACCAACCTGTATGACGGCTCGCGCTTCAATCCCTACAACGCCAACGCCTCGGCCGATCCGGACACGGCCAAGCGCTGGGGTGGGCAGTATCCGAGCCTGTGGGTGACCAACGGCGGCGGCGGGACCTTCGCCAATGTCTGGAGCCCGAACACCTACGCCTATTCTGGCATCTATATCTCCGACACCACCACGCCCGGCCACGTCTACCAGGCCTCGGTCGAGCATCACCTCCGTTCGGAGATCAGCCTGAACCGCGTTTCCAACTGGGAGTTCCTGGCGCCCCAGACCGAGGAGGAGGCGGGCGAGGGCGAGGACACCGTGTCGCTCGAGATCCGTGACTCCAGCAACATCCTTCTAGCGAACTATCACGGCTATCGCGTCACCCGGACGCGGCGGCCGGTTTCGGCGGCGGTGAAGATCTACAACTCGCGCGACATCCGTTTCCGCAACGTGGCGGTGAACGGCGAGAGCGGCTTCTCCACCTGCGACGAGGACGGCTGCGCGACCTTCCTGCGTTTGACCAAATATCCGTACGAGAACGCCATCGAGGACGTCACCAGCGGCTTGCGGGTCCGCGAACGACAGTTCGCCGTCCTGGACATCGGCAAGGACGCGGAGATCCCGCCGCCATCGGTGTTCCCGGCCAATGCGCGGGTCGAGAAGCTGGCCGACGGGTTCTACTCGGCGAGCGGTGGCGCGGTGGACGCGGAGGGCGTGCTCTATTTCACCGACCGGCGGAACCAGCGCATCTATAGCTGGTCGCCCGAGCGCAAGTTGTCGATCGTCCGCGACAACACGCTCGACCCGATCAATCTGGCGGTCGATGGTTCGGGCGCCCTGCTGGTGCTGTCGTCCGACGGCCGCAACGGTTCGGTCTATAGCTTCAAGCCGGGAAGCCCCGACAGCGAAGTCGCCGTGATATCGCCCACGCCCGTCGGCGGCCGGCTAGACGCGCTCAAGGTCCTCCCGGGGAATTGGTGGGTCAATGGCGAGTTCAAGGACCAGATCGATCCGGACACCTACCAGTTCGCCACGCTGTCCGAGCTCTTTGCTCGCGAGACCGCCGCGCCACCCGCTCGGGAATATGTCTCGCCGGACGGAAGCTTGGCGTTGCCGGCCTATCGCGTGTTTCAACAGGGACCGCCCGACCATCGCGGGCTGAGGTTCTCGCACGCGCTGGACACCTACGGCTTCACGACGGCCAAGCCCGGGCAGCGGGTCTTCATCGCCAATAGCTCGGAGAACAAGACCTACAGCGGCCTGGTTGACGCTCGCGGCGGCGTCACCGACCTCAAGGTCTTCGCCGACCGCGGCGGCGAGAGCGTCGCGACGGACGCCGAAGGTCGTGTCTACATCGCCAATGGCCAGGTGTTCGTCTACGCGCCGGATGGTCGCGCGCTAGGCCGGATCGACGTCCCGGAGCGGCCCCTCCAACTGGTCTTCGGCGGTCAGGACAAGCGGACTCTGTTCGTCCTTTCGCACCATGGCCTGTACGCCGTGAGGGCGGACTAGAAACCCGGTTCTGGCTGGCCCCGGCGCCGCCTACGACCATGGTCTAATAGTTCGCCTTACGCCGCTCTGACACAGTCCTCCGAGGCCATCGACGATGGCCAAAAGAAAATTGGGAGGGTTGTAGGATGAGTGCTGTCGGTAGCACGCGAGGGGGAGCGTCCTTTTTGAGCGCCTTGCTCGCGACGAGCGCGTTCGTGACGATCATTGCGGCCGGGGCCGCTCATGCCCAGGTGGCGCAGACGCCCCCGGCCCCCAACTCGGATGACTCCGTTGTCACCGAGATCGTGGTCACCGGGTCGCGTATCCGCTCGACCGGCTTCACCGCGCCAACCCCGACCCAGGTGCTGGGCGCCGCGGAGCTCGAGCGCGCCGCGCAACCGAACATCTTCACCGCGATCACCCAGCTGCCTTCCCTTCAGGGATCGAGCGGCGCGACCACCGGCACCTTCAGCACGTCGAGCGGCCAGCAGGGCCTCTCGTCGTTCTCGCTGCGCGGCCTCGGCACCATTCGCACCCTGACGCTGCTGGACGGCCAGCGGGTCGTGCCGGCCAACGTCACCGGCGTTCCCGACATCAGCCTGTTCCCCCAACTGCTCGTCGAGCGCGTGGACGTCGTCACCGGCGGCGCGTCGGCCTCGTACGGCTC
>CAKZJK010000475.1 GCA_936942565.1 uncultured Caulobacter sp.
AGATGCTGACCCGCCTGTTCGGCGGCTGGAGCGTTGGCCACGCCGCGGCGCTGGACGGCGCGATCCTGTCGGCCCTGTCGACCTATATCGCCCTGCAGGCCTCCGTCTTCGTGCTCGCCGCCCTGGTGGTCTCGATCCCGTCCGTCCGCCGAGCCCTGACGCCCGGCGCCCTGAAGGCCGCGCGGGTCAAGAAGGCCGCGATGGAGCAGTTCCTGAGCCGCGGCCTGCACGTCACCCGCGACCGCACCGGCGTCCTGATCTTCGCCGCCTTGGCCGAGCATCGCGTCGAGGTGATCGCCGACGAAGGCATCTACGCCGCCGCGCCGAACGCGGTCTGGGACGATGTGGTGGCCGACCTGGTCGCCGGCCTCAAGCGCGACGCGATCGCCGACGGCTTCGTGGCCGCCGTGCGCCGCGCCGGCGCGATCCTGGCCGAGCACGTGCCGCCCCGGTCCGACAACCGCAACGAGCTCGCCGACGGCCTGACGATCCTGCCCAAGCGGTAAGCGCCCTCCCCCTCCCGAGGGAGAAGGCGCTCGCAGCCTAGAAGCTCTTGCGCACCGTCACGCCCGCCGTGCGCGGCTGACCAACGGAGTAGCCCAGGCGCGCCCGACCGCCGCGTTCGCGGTCGAACGACAGCAGGGCGTTCTCGTCGAACAGGTTGTTGACGTACAGCGTGACGTCGACGCCGTCCTTCATCTCGACCCCGGCGCTGAGATTGACGATCTCGTAGCTGGGCAGCTGCAGGTCGACGACCGTCGGAACGAGCCCGGTCGCCCCGCCGAACGCCAGGTTCGAGACGAACGAGCGGGGGTTGTTCTCCTGGTCGCTGGCCTGGGTGTAGCGGCTGCCGACGTGCTGGATCGAGGCCTTCAGATAGCCGTTGGCGCCGTCGAAGACCTCGCGGCTGTAGGTGACGTCGAACGAGATCTGGAACTTCGGCACCGAGGGGAGGCGGTTGCCCTCGCGAATGCCGCCGATCACCGCGCCGGTCCCGTCCTTCACGGTCGAGTCGAACTCGGCCTCCAACAGGCTGCCCGACAGGCCGATGTCGAGGCCGTTGGCCAGGCGCGCCGTCAGCTCGCCCTCGATCCCCTTGGTGTGAGCCTTGGGCACGTTGAACACGACGCGCGAACTGCACGAGCCGGCGTCCAGGGTCGTCTGCAGGTTCTTGATGTCGGTGTAGAACACCGCGCCGTTGAAGCGGATTCCACCGAACCGCGACTTCACGCCGCCCTCGTAGTTCCACAGCGTCTCGTCGTCATAGTTCTGGTAGCCGCCGAAGATCGCCCGGTCCTGGGCCGAGCACAGCGGGATGTTCAGCGGATCGTTGACGCCGCCCAGGCGGAAGCCCTTCGAAGCCTGGGCGTTGAAGGTGACTTGGTCGTTGGCCTCGTAGCGGACCATGAAGCGCGGGGTGAAGCCGTCGGACGAGGTCTTGTCGGTGCGGTTGTCGCCGTTGGCGAACAGGCCGCCCGACTTGAACTGCCGCGTCTCGCTGAAGTCGTAGTAGCGGCCGCCCGCCGTCGCGGTCAGCTTGCCCAGCGTGTAGTTGACCTCGCCGAACAGGGCCTTCTGCTTGATGTCGTAGGGCAGGTAGGCGTTGTAGGGCGAGTTGCGCTCGAAGCCGTTGGCGACGGCGGCCGAGGTGCCCGCGCCGAGCACCGCGTCGGTATAGGCGTCGTAGCCGGGGGTCGGCAGGCGCTGGTTGTAGACGCGGTCGACCTTCGAATAGAAGCCGCCGACCACCCATTGCAGGGGCCCCTCGCCCGTCGAGGCCAGGCGCAGTTCCTGGGTGAATTGCTCGAGGTCGGTGGTGTCGACCAGCTTGGACGGCAACAGCACGGCGGCCGACGGGAAGCCCAGGTCGACCGAGACGCTGCCGCTCAGCGCGCTGGCGTCGCGGTTCACGGTGATGTCGCGGTTGATATAGCTGGTCACCGAGGTCAGGGTCGCGCCGTCGAAGGCGAGATTGGCGGTCAAGTCGGCCAGCAGGGTGTCGTCGGCGAAGTTCTCGTCCAGCAGCAGATACTGCTCGCGCTTGCCCAGCTGGATCTTCGGCCGGGTCGTCGTGTTGTTGTTGGCGAAGAGGTTGAAGACTTCCTGACGGTTGAAGCCGCCGGCGCGGATCTCCTGGTAGACCACGCGCGGGGTCAGGCTGAACATCTCGTTGGGCTGGATCAGCACGGCCAGGCGCCCGCCGCGGCGTGTGCCGTCATTGACGTTCTTCTCGACCTTGCCGCCTTCCTTCAGCGCGTCGATGAAGCCGCCATAGCGGGTCAGGTAGCCCACGGCGCGGACGGCGACCTTGTCGGACACCGGCATGTTGACCGCCCCCTTCACGTGGCCGCCGAAGGCGTCGCCGCCCACCAGGCTGGCGTTGGCCTCGAACACGCCCTCGTTGACGCCGAGCTTGGGCTGGTTGGTGATGTAGCGGATCGTGCCGCCCACCGAACCCGAGCCGAACAGGGTGCCCTGCGGGCCCCGCAGGGTCTCGACGCGGTTCAGGTCGAAAAGGTCGACGTCGGGCGTGAACAGCGACAGCGAGATCACCGACTCGTCGAGATAAACGCCGACCTGTTCCTTGACGCCCGGCTGGTCTCGGACGACCTGGCCGGCCGAGACGCCCCGCACCGAAACCTGGCTCTGGCCCGGGCCGAGGTTCTGGATCGTCAGGCCGGCGACGTTGCGCGACAGGTCCTCCAGCGTGACCGCCCCAGAGCGCTGGATGTCCTTCTCCGTCTGGGCGTTGATCGAGAAGGGGATGTCCTGGATCGTCGCGTCGCGCTTGGTGGCGGTGACGATGACTTCTTCGACCGCCGTCTGGTCCGCCTGCTGAGCGGCCGCGAGGGCCGGCGCGAGCAGAAGCGTGGACAGCGCGGTCGCGCCCAGCAGGACGCGGCGCGCGCGGCGGCGCGATGTGGCGATGATCATGATTTCCTCCCAGCTCTTTATTTTTCGCGTCCGCGAGGTCGAGCCCGCGCCGCAACTCCAGCGTTCATCCCGGAATCATCGAAAGTCAACGCGAAAAGAAGGCCCGTGAAATCAGCATTTTAGGCGCTGCGCCGAGCCCGGTTCGAATACGACGTATGAAAAATGGGCCAGATTTCCGTTGACGCGCGCGTGATCTTTCGCGCCGCCGAAAGCCGGTCTAGGGTGGCGGCAATTCAAACTAATGTTTTAACGGGGAGAGCGCCTCATGCGCGAAGCGGTCATCGTCTCTTACGCCCGCACGGGCCTGGCCAAGTCCAACCGCGGCGGCTTCAACAACACCCACGGCGCGGCCATGGCCGGCCACGCCATCCAGCACGCGGTCAAGCGCGCCAAGCTGGACGGCCCCGAGGTCGAGGATGTCGTCCTGGGCTGCGGCGGCCCCGAAGGCGCCACGGGCATGAACGTCGCCCGCAACGCGGCCATGTGGGCCGGCCTGCCGGTCACCACCTCGGGCCAGACCGTCAACCGCTTCTGCTCCTCGGGCCTGCAGGCGATCGCCACGGCGGCCAACTACGTCCGCAACGATGGCGCCGACGTCGCGATCGGCGGCGGGGTGGAGTCGATCTCGCTGGTGCAGGGCGGCGGCCACATGAACCGCTTCCACATCACCGAAGAGAAGCTGATGGGCACTCACCCGGCCCTCTGGATGGCGATGATCGACACCGCCGACATCGTCGCCAAGCGCTACAACGTCAGCCGCGAGTACCAGGACGAATATTCGCTGCGCAGCCAGCAACGCATCGCCGCCGCCCAGGCCGCCGGCCTGTTCGCGGACGAGATCGTGCCGATGGCCACCAAGATGAAGGTGGTCAACAAGGAGACCAAGGAAGAGAGCCTGGTCGACTACGTCGTCAACAAGGACGAGTGCAATCGCCCCGACACCACGCTGGAGGGCCTGGCCAGCCTCAAGCCGGTGATGGGCGAGGGCAAGTTCGTCACCGCCGGCAACGCCAGCCAGCTGTCGGACGGCGCCGCCGCGGTGGTGGTGATGGAGGCCAAGGAGGCCGCCCGCCGGAATCTCGAGCCGCTGGGCGCCTTCCGGGGCTTCGCCATCGCCGGCTGCGAGCCCGACGAGATGGGCATCGGCCCGGTCTTCGCCGTGCCGCGCCTTCTGGAACGCCACGGCCTGAAGGTCGACGATATCGACCTGTGGGAGCTGAACGAGGCCTTCGCCAGCCAGTGCCTCTACAGCCGCGACCGCCTCGGCATCGATCCGGAGAAGTACAACGTCAACGGCGGCTCGATCGCCATCGGCCACCCCTTCGGCATGACCGGCGCCCGCTGCGCCGGCCACCTCCTGCTGGAGGGCAAGCGCCGCAAGGCCAAGCTCGGCGTGGTGACCATGTGCATCGGCGGCGGCATGGGCGCCGCCGGCCTGTTCGAGATCTTCTGATTTAGCTCGAGTCCGGACGGCTTAGATTCAGGAGGCCGGGAACCGTGAAGGCGGTTTCCGGCCTTTATCGTTGTCGTTTCAACAATAACGGACCCGACCGTCATGGCCGCCAAGGCCTTCTTCGCCGTCGCCCTGCTTGTCGCCGCCGCCATCGGCCTGGCCTTGCCGACGCCCGGCGCCAGCCACGAGCCTCAAGCCACCCGCTCGTCGTTCCAGACGATCCCCATCGACTAGCGGGCAAGAAAAAAGGCTCCCCGGTCGCCCGGAGAGCCCAATCAGGTTGGCGACCTGAAG
>CAKZJK010000476.1 GCA_936942565.1 uncultured Caulobacter sp.
GCCGCGCGCTCCTCCGAGGCCAGGCGGTCGAATTCGCTCTGGGCCAGGGCGTTCTGCTCGATCAGTCGGCGACCGCGCTCGCGGTTGACCACCGCGAGATCCAGCTGGGCCTTGGCGCGAGCCACCTCAGCGGCGGCGCGGTCGGCCTCGGCCTTGTACGGGCGCGGATCGATCTGGAAGAGCACCTGGCCCTTGGAGACACGCGCGCCCTCGGTGAACTGGGCGCCATCGATATAGCCGGAGACCCGCGGACGGATCTCGACGGTGTCGATCGGCTCGAGCCGGCCGGTGAAGTCGTCCCACTGGCGCAGGGACTTGAAGGCGACGTCGGTGACGGTGACCTGGGCGGGCGGCGGCGCGGCGGCGGCGTCCTGCTTGGCCTGAGCCGAGCAGGCGGCCAGCACGGCGACGGCGGCGAGGCCGGCGAAGGACGTGATGACGGGTTGGAGACGCATGGGGGAGGAACCTGTCGGGAGGAAACGGAAGGGGGCGCGGCCTATTCGAGGACGGGGGAACGCGGGGCGCGGCGCGTGGACTGGCCAAGGGTCCGGACCGTGGTCCAGCCTTGTCCCGTCTCGGACTTGGATTTGAAGAAGCCCAGGAAACCCTTGGCCTTAGCGGCCAACGGGGCGGCTTGGGGCGCGGTGACGTAAACGTTTGTTTGCGGGGGCATTGGCGCGCGCTCCAGAGGGGGTTAAGGATGAAATGTCGCAGGGTCTGTTACTTGACCTCGGCGACCCGAAGGACGATTTAGGATGTGACGAGACCGTTCGGTATCATCGCTCTGGGCGAGAGATACTGACCGGTAACTCGCACGTCAAGGAGAGGCCTGCCAAAATGGCGACGAGAAATTCTGGGGACGGGGCTTTGGGCGACAAGGAAGCGGCCGTTTGCGCGCCGGCGTCCAAGCGTCCGGCGCGGGACCGGATCTTCGAAACCGCCCGCGAGCTGTTCTACCAGCACGGCATCCGGGCCGTCGGCGTCGAGACGATCGCCTCCGAGGCCGACGCCACCAAGATGACGCTCTATCGCAACTTCCCGTCCAAGGACGAGTTGGTGGCCGAGGTGCTGCGCGAACAGGAACGCGAGTACTGGGCCTGGTGGGAAAGTGTCACGGCCATCTGCTGCACCGAGCCGCGCGCCCAGCTCGAGGCGATCTTCGACGCCTTCGAGACCAAGGCCTGCAACACGGACGTCCACGGCTGCCCGCTTTCCAACGCCGCCATCGAGCTGCACGAGGAAGGTCACCCAGCCCAGGTCGTCTCGGTCAACTACAAGAAGGAGCTGCACCGGCGGCTCACGGACCTGGCGCGCCGCGCCGGGGCCAAGGATGACGACCTGGCCGACGCCCTGATGCTGCTGATGGAGGGCTCCTACATCGCCCGCGTCACCCTCGGCGCGGACGGCCCTTCACGCGCCGTGGCCCGCTCGGCCCGGGCGCTGATCCGGTTCCATCTGGACGGGTGCCGACCTTAAGCGCGCGGGTCCAGCACTCGCGCCCGTCGCTCGATGGCCAGCAGCGCCAGCAGCACCGCGAAGGCGAAGGCCAGCAGCAGCAGCGACAGGCGATGGGCCTGCCCCCACTCAAGCCCTTCGACCAGCCGATAGATCTCGGTCGAGAGCACCGCGGTCTCGCCGGGAATATTGCCGCCCAGCATCATCACGACCCCGAACTCGCCGACCGTGTGGGCGAAGGTCAGGATGGCGGCGGCGACATAGCCGGGCAGGGCCAGAGGCAGGGCCACGCGCCAGAAGCTCGTCCAGGGCGAGGCTCCGAGCGTGGCGGCCGCCTCCAGGGGCTCGTCGCCAACGCCCAGGAAGGCGTTCCGCAGCGGCTGCACCGCGAACGGCAGGGAATAGATCAGCGAGCCGATGACGAGGCCCTCGAAGGTGAAGGCCAGGGTTCGCACGCCGAACGGCTGTAGCACGACCATCAGCGGGCTCTTCGGCCCGAGGGCGATCAGCAGGTAGAAGCCCAGCACCGTCGGTGGCAGGACGATCGGCAGGGCGACCACCGCCGTGACGACGGTGCGCGGAGTGGATCGTCCGCGCGCCAGCCACCAGGACAGCGGCGTGGCCAGGACCAGCAGCAGGATCGTGGTGATCCCCGCCAGCTTCGCCGTCAGCCACAAGACCTCGACCATGATCAGCGGACCTCGTAGCCATAGCGCTTGATGATCGCCTTGGCCTCGCCGCTCTTCAGGAAGGCCAAGAAGGCCTTGGCCGCGGGGCTGTTCTGGCCGGTCTTCAGCAGCACGGCCTGTTGCGCGATCGGCGTATGGTCCGCGGACGGAACAAGCCAGCGCGAGCCGCCCTTCTCGTCGATCACCTGCGACAGCGCCACGAAGCCCAGTTCGGCCGCGCCGGTCTGGAGGTACTGGAAGGCCTGGGTGATCGAGGCGCCGGTGACGATCTTCGGCTTCAGCACGTCGTAGAGCTTGAGCTTGGTCAGGGTCTCGACGGCGGCCTGGCCGTAGGGCGCGGCCTTGGGATCGGCGATCGCCAGCTTGTCGAACCCGCCCTTGGCGAGCACCGCGCCCCCCTTGGCGTCTGGGCCATCGACCAGGCCGGGCGTCTTGCTGAACAGCACCAGCCGGCCCGTGGCGTAGGTGAAGCGCGAGCCAGGAACCGAGAGCCCCTCGGCCTCGGCCTTCTGGGGCCGCTCGACATCGGCCGACAGGAAGACCTCATACGGCGCGCCATTGGCGATCTGGGTGTAGAACTGGCCGGACGAGCCGAAGCTGAGCGTCGCGTCGTGACCCGTCCTGGCCTTGAAGCG
>CAKZJK010000477.1 GCA_936942565.1 uncultured Caulobacter sp.
CGTCTGGGCCTGCGCGCCGCGCGTGGATTCCGATCCGGTGTTCAGCGCCCTGCTCGACGACGCCGATCCCGAAGGCCAGGACGCCAAGGGCCTTTGGGACGTGCAGGTCGACCGCCGCGCCGAAGTCCGCCAGGGCTACCTGCGCAACACCCCCATCCTGCGCACCGAGATCGCCGACCAGGACGGCGCGCGGATCGAGATCATCGACTTCGCGCCGCGCTACGAGCAGTTCGGACGCACGTTCCGCCCCACCGCCTTCATCCGCTTGATCCGTCCGATCGTCGGCGTGGCGCGCATCACCCTGCGGCTGAGGCCCACCGCCGGCTGGGGCGCCAAGGTCGCCGAGCATACGCGCGGCTCGCATCACATCCGCTATCTGTGCTCGGACATGACGATGCGGCTGACCACAGACGCGCCGGTCTCGCACATTCTGGAGGAGCGCGCGTTCCGCCTGGAAAAGCCGATCGCCATGTTCCTGGGCGCGGACGAAGGCTTCGAGGCGCCGGTCGGTCCGACCTGCGAGCGGATGCTGCGCGAGACCGAAAGCTACTGGAAGCACTGGGTGCGGGGCCTGGCCGTGCCCCTGGAATGGCAGACCGCCGTGATCCGCGCCGCCATCACGCTCAAACTCTGCATGCACGAGGAGACGGGCGCCATCGTCGCGGCCCTGACCACCTCGATCCCCGAGCACGCCGACAGCGGCCGCAACTGGGACTATCGCTACTGCTGGCTGCGCGACGCCTACTACGTGGTCCAGGCCCTGAACCGGCTGGGCGCGGTGGACGTGCTGGAGAACTATCTCGGCTATCTGCGCAACATCGTCGATCGCGCCGAGGGCGGCCACATCCAGCCTCTGTTCGGCGTCGGCTTCGAGGAGGTGCTGACCGAGCGCATGGCGCCCGACCTGCCCGGCTATCGCGGCATGGGGCCGGTGCGGGTCGGCAACCAGGCCTATGAGCACATCCAGAACGACGTCTACGGCCAGATCGTGCTGTCGACGGTGCAGGCCTTCTTCGACGAGCGTCTGCTGCGCCCGGCCACGGTCGATGACTTCGAGGCGCTCGAGCCGGTCGGCGAGCAGGCCTTCCGCCTGCACGACCAGCCCGACGCCAGCCTCTGGGAGTTCCGGGGTCGCGCCAACGTCCACACCTATTCCTCGGCCATGTGCTGGGCGGCCTGCGATCGCCTGGGCAACGCCGCCGAGAAGCTGGGCCTGACCGAGAAGGCGGCCTTCTGGAACGCCCGGGCGGCCCACGTGCGCAAGGTGATCGAGGACCGCGCCTGGAACGCGGAGCTGGGCCGCTTCGCCGCCACCTTCGAGGGCGACGAGCTGGACGCCTCCCTGCTGCAACTGGTCGACCTGCGCTTCCACAAGGCCGAGGACCCGCGCAACCTCGCCACCCTGAAGGCGGTGGAGGAAGGCCTGCGGCGCGGCGCCTATCTGCTGCGCTACGCCATCCCGGACGACTTCGGCTCGCCCCAGACGGCGTTCAATATCTGCACCTTCTGGCTGATCGAGGCGCTGCACCTGCAGGGCCGTTCGGACGAAGCGCGCGAGCTGTTCGAGGACATGCTGAGCCGCCGCACGGGCGCGGGCCTGCTGTCCGAGGACATCGGCTTCGCCGATGGCGAACTCTGGGGGAACTATCCGCAGACCTATTCGCTGGTGGGGCTCATCAACTGCGCGGTGTTGCTGAGCCGGCCATGGACCTCGGTGCGTTAGGCGCCGATAAGGCGGCTTGTTGCAATCTCGGCAAACATTGAAATCTGGACGCCATATCCGGCGGGCATCGGCGATGCTGGGACATCGAGACTTCGGAGTGACTTTTTGACGAGCCGTAAGTTCGCCCTGGTCGGTTTCCTGGGATGCGTCGCCGCGAGCGCCGCCCAAGCCCAGGAAACCAAGCCCCCCGCCCCCGCCTCCCCGGCCAACGCCGCTCAGCCGGCCGCGCCCGCCCCGTCGCCCCCGAACACGGCGCCGGCGAAACCCGTCACGCCCGAGGACCTCGACACCGAGGTCGAGGCCATCACGATCACCGCCAGCGGCAAGCCATTCGGCGCGGTGCTGGGCGACATCCCGCCGGAAGAGACCTTCACCGCCGCCGACGTGCGATCGTTCGGCGTCTCGTCGATGGAAGACCTGCTGACCGAGCTGGCGCCGCAGACGACCAGCGGCCTGGGCGGGACGCCGGTCCTGCTGCTGAACGGCCGACGCATCTCCGGTCCCGGCGAAATGCGGGACATCCCTACCGAGGCCATCCAGCGGGTCGAGATCCTGCCCGAGGAAGTGGCGCTCAAGTACGGCTACACCGCCGACCAGAAGGTCGTGAACATCGTGCTGCGCCAGCGCTTCCGCGCCTCGACGATCGACGCCACCGTCGGCGGCTCGACCGAGGGCGGCCAGGCCAGCGAGCAGCTGAACTGGAGCCAGCTGCGGCTCAACCGCGAGGGGCGCACCAACCTCGCCATCAAGATCCAGAACAGCGACCAGCTGCTGGAAAGCGACCGCGACCTGGTCAGCCGCTCGAGCGGCGGCCTCTACGACTTCACCGGCAACATCGCCTCGACCACGGGCGGTCCGCTGACGGCCTTGAGCGCCCTGGCCGGGACGCCGGTGAGCGTCGCTGGCGTTCCAACGTCGGCAGCCGCCGCCGCGCCCAGCCTGTCGGCCTTCCTGCCCACGGCGGGCCAGGCCAATACCAGCGACATCACCGACGATCGCACCCTGCTGCCGCGTAGTCGGCAGCTGTCGATCAACAGCGTCACCAACCGCACGATCCTCGACAACGTCTCGGCGACGTTGAACCTGGGCCTGACGGCTTCCCAGAGCGACTCCCTGCAAGGCCCGGCGCGAGCCCGCCTGGTGATCCCGGCCGCCAATCCCTTCTCGCCGTTCGGCCAGGACGTGGCGCTCTATCGCTATCTGGGAGAGCGGGACGCCCTGGGCCAGACAAACCGCAATCTGGCGGGCCACGTTGGCTTCACCCTGAACCGCGATACCGAGGATCTGCGGCTCTCGCTGACCGGCAACTACGACCACGCGATCAGCAAGACCGAAACCGACCGCGGCGTCGACCTGACCGACGTTCAGACGCGGCTCACGGCGTTGGACCCGACGCTCAATCCGTTCGCGCCGCTGACCGGTCTGTCGCTCAACAGCGACCGCGCGCGCTCGACGACCGACAGCGGCGACCTGCAGTTCGTGGCCAACCGCGCCTTGGCCAAGCTGAGGGCCGGCGACCTGTCGACCACCCTCAAGCTCGGCGTCACGGGCTCGCGTCTGACGGCGACCTCGCGGCGTTCGGGCTTGGAGAGCGACAGCGAGCTGTCACGCGGCGACGCCAACGCCCAGGTCAGTTTCGACCTGCCGCTGGCCAGCCGTCGCAAGGGCGTGCGCGCCGGGATCGGCGACCTCTCGACCAACCTGAACCTCGCTGTCCGTTCGGTGTCGGACTTCGGAAGCCTGACCACGATCGGCGGCGGCGCGACCTGGTCGCCGATCAAGCCGGTCAGCTTCATCGTCTCGGCCACCCGCCAGGAGAACGCTCCCAGCATCAGCCAGCTGGGCAATCCGCTGATCACCACGCCCAACGCCCAGGTCTTCGACTATGTGCGCGGCGAGACGGTGGACGTGACGCGCATCACCGGCGGCAACACGGACCTGCGGTCCGAGACCCGCAACGTCCTGCGCCTGGGCGCGACCTGGAAGCCGGAGCAAGTCCAGGGCCTGTCCCTGACCGCCAACTACAGCCGCGTGCGGATCGACAATCCCGTCTCGAGCTTCCCGGCGGCCACGGCCGCGGTCGAGGCCGCCTTCCCCGACCGCTTCACGCGCGACGCCAACGGCGTGCTGACGCGGATCGACACCCGCCCCGTCAACTTCGCCAAGCGCGAGAGCGAGCAGATCCGCTGGGGCTTCAACTTCTCGAGGCAAATCGGCAAGACGCCGCCGCCCCAACCGGGCGACGCCCGCCCACGCTTCGGCGGAGGCCAGGGTTCTCGCGCGACGGCGGAGACCGCCGATAGCCCGCAACCGGCGCCGACCGACACGCCGTCCGATCCCAACGCCGCGCAGCAGCAGGCCCAGGCGCCGGCCGTCGGCGACACCGTTCCCCGGACCGGCTTCGACGGCGGCGGACGGGGCGATGGCGCGCGGGGACCGGGCGGAGGCTTTGGCGGCGGAGGCTTTGGCGGTCGGGGCGGCGGCAACCCGCGCGCCACGCGCCTGCAGCTGGCGTTGTTCCACACCGTCCACCTGAAGGAACGCGTGACGATCGCCGACGGCGTCCCGGTCCTCGACCTGCTGAACGGCGACGTGATCGGCTCGGGCGGCGGCCAGGCCCGCAACGAGGTCGAGGCCCAGGCGGGGATCACCCGCTACGGCCTCGGCGCGCGCCTCACGGCCAACTGGAAGAGCGGCACGCACGTCGACAGCGGCGCCGGCGGCGCGACGACGGACCTGGACTTCTCCAGCCTCGCCACCGTCAACCTGCGTCTGTTCGCCAATCTCGGCGCCCGACGCGAGCTGGTCCAGAAGCACCCGCTGCTGCGCGGCACGCGCCTGACCCTGGCCGTGAACAACCTGTTCGACGAGAAGCAGACGGTCCGCGACGCCAATGGCGCGATCCCGGTGACCTATCAGCCGGACTATCTGGATCCGCGTGGGCGGGTGGTGCAGTTCAGCGTGCGGAAGCTGCTTTTCTAGCGACTTCTCGCTCCCGCCCGCCGCGCACAAACCCGTGAGCTTCAGCGTGAACGCGGATCGAACCTCGCCGTTCGGCGTTCTTGCCGCATGTTGCTTACAGATGAGGGGGTTCTCGTCATGACCGCGGCTACGCCGGTCGTGCGGGCGGAGTCCGTGGATCTCTCGCCCCCGCCGCTCAACCTCGCCCGCCGTACGGCGCTGTTCCTTGATCTTGACGGCACCCTGGCGCCGATCATGCCGCGCCCCGACGACGTTGGTCCCGACCCGCGTCGCGCGGGGGTGCTCGCGCGTCTGCGTGACCGCTTCGAGGACCGCGTGGCCGTGGTTAGCGGACGCTCTCTGCCGGACCTGGACCACATCCTGGGCGGCGAGGTGGCGGCGATCGGCGCGATCCACGGCCTGATGCGCCGCACCGCTGGCGGCGCGATCGTCGACCTGGAGCCCCATCCCGGCCTCGAGGACGCCCGCCGCATCCTGGGCGAGCTGGCCGACTGCGAGCGCGGTTTGCTGTTCGAGGACAAGAGGCTCAGCGTCGCCCTGCACTATCGCAACGCGCCGACCTGCGCCGAGGCGGTGATCGAGGCGGCCGAACGTCTGTCCCAGTCCACGGGTCTGGTCCTGCAACTGGGCGACATGGTCGCGGAGCTGCGCACGCCCGGCGCCGACAAGGGCTCGGCGGTCGCGGCCTTCCTGAACGAAGCGCCGTTCGTCGGCGCGACACCGATCTTCGTGGGCGACGATCTCACCGACGAGGACGGCTTCGCCGCCGCGCGCCGCCTGGGCGGCTTCGGCGTGCTGGCCGGACAGCCGCGTCCCACCCAGGCGCGCTATCGCCTGAATGGTCCGGGCGAGGTCCTCGACTGGCTCGAGCGCCTGACGGAAACGGCGGAGATCCACGCATGAGCCGCCTGATCGTCGTCTCCAATCGCGTCAATCCGCCCAACCCCGCAGAGGGCGGCGAAGGCAGCGTCGGGGGCCTGGCCATGGCCCTGGCCGCGGCACTGCGCGAGTATTCCGGCATCTGGTTTGGCTGGAGCGGCAAGACCATCCCGGAATTCACCGGTCAGCTGAACATGCAGCGGATCGAGGGCGTCACGGTCGCCACCGTCGATCTCGATGAGACCGACTACCAGGAGTACTACAACGGCTACGCCAACAAGACGCTGTGGCCGCTGTTCCACTATCGTGTCGACCTGACGGCCTATGACCGCTCGTTCGGCGAGGGCTACGATCGGGTCAACAAGCGCTTCGCCGAGACCCTGGCGCCGCTGATCGAGCCGGACGACATCGTCTGGGTGCACGACTACCACCTCATTCCGGTGGCGCGGGAGCTTCGCCGGATGGGGATCACCAACCGGATCGGTTTCTTCCTGCACATCCCCTGGCCGGCGCATCAGCTGGTCGTCACCCTGCCCCGTCACCGCCAGCTGGTGGAGGCTCTGTTCGACTACGACCTGGTCGGCTTCCAGACCGAGGAGTCGCTGCAGGCGTTCGAGGGCTATGTGTTCTCGGAAATCCAGGGCTCCAAGAACGCCAATGGCGAGTTGGTCGCCTTCGGTCGGCGGACCCGCGCGGAGGCCTTCCCCATCGGGGTGGACGCTCAGGACTTCGCCGAGATCGTGCAAAGCGAGAACGCCCGCAAGACCTACGACCGGATGATGGCCCACAGCGTCTTCCGCAAGATGATCGTCGGTGTCGATCGCCTCGACTACTCCAAGGGGCTGGAGGAGCGGCTGATCGGCTTCGAGCGCTTCCTGCACGATCATCCGGACATGCGCCGCGAGGTGCTGCTTCTGCAGATCGCGCCGCTGTCGCGCGACGAGGTCGAGGCGTACCAGGACCTGCGCGGGCGGCTGGATGGTCTGATCGGCCGGATAAACGGCGCCTATGCCGAGATGGACTCCACGCCGATCCGCTACGTCAATCGGTCCTATCGGCGCGACGAGCTGGCGGGCGTCTATCGCGCGGCCAAGGCGGCGCTGGTGACGCCGCTCCGCGACGGCATGAACCTGGTGGCCAAGGAGTATGTCGCGGCCCAGAACCCGGATGATCCCGGGGTGCTCATCCTCTCCCGCTTCGCTGGCGCGGCGCGTCAGATGAAGGACGCGCTGATCATCAATCCGAACAGCCCCGAGGAAATCTCAGACGCCCTGGAGCGCGCCTTGTCCATGAGCCTGGAAGAGCGCAAGCGCCGCTGGGAAACCCTGTTCGAGAACGTCAGCCGCGAGGACGTCACCGCCTGGCGCGACGACTTCGTGGCCGCCCTGCGCGCACGACCGGGGCCGGACGACGACGATCACGAGGACGAGCCGAGGCCGGTCAGGACGCTCGACGTGGCGGCGCGGGCGCTGAAGGCTGGGCCGGAAGTCCGGGCGATGCGCGGCTAGGTCTGCAGGAGGCTGGCCGCGCGAAAGGCGCGCGGCGTCACGCCGGTGACGGCCTTGAACGCCCGGTTGAACGGTCCGATCGATCCGAATCCGCAATCCAGCGCGATCAGGAGGATGGAGCGATCGCGAAGCGCCGGGTCGGCGAGCATCTCGCGCGCCCGCGCCACGCGATAGGCGTTGAGCATCTGGTTGAAGTTGGCGAAGCCCAGGGACGCGGTGACGCAACGGGTGACCTTGTAGTCCGGCTCGCCTAGGCGACGCGCCAGATCGGCGACCTTCAGATTGGGCGCGGCGTGAAACGCCTCCTCGCGCAGCAGCCGCGTGATGCGCGGAGCCAGATCGGCGTCCTCGGCGGCGTCCGCGGCCGAGAGAACCCGCCGCCCCCGCGGCGCCGCCAACGGGTGATGGGCGCGGAACCAGGCGGCCGCGCCACAGAGCAGCAGCGCCAGACCCGCGCAGACCGTCTTGACCTGTTCGGCGAACACGCGATCGACGCCTGGCGCGGCCCCCGCCGGCTGGTTGATCGCCAGGACCGAAGCGCCCATCAGCAGCGCGTATATCGCCACGAACACGAGGCGGAAGCGTTTCTCGGGCGCGGGCAGCTCGCGACGAAAGCCGTTGAAGGGTTCGACGAAGGTCAGCAACAGGACCGTCGAGCTTCCCAGGGCGTGAATGTTCTGGATCACTCGCGAGACCGGCCCCGCCGCCTCGCCGAGCATGATGATGACGACGCCGGTCAGGAAGACGAGCAGCGCCACGATCCTGGACCAGCGCGCGTCGTGCTCGCGGGGATCGAAGAGCGCCCTGGCGAACAGCCAAGAGAACGCGCAGCCAGCGCCGCCGCATATGGCCAGCGGCGTGGCCAGCGCCCCGGCGCGCTCGCCCAGCACCTGACCGACGACGAAGGCGGCGAGCGAGCCGCTGGTCAGCGCCCAATGCGCCCACAATCTCCCAGGCCGCCTCGCCGGGGTGGCGGCGGTGTCCGCGGTCAATGAAAGCAGCGTCGAGGTCATGCGCATCCAGCCGGTTCGTCGCCCATGATCGCGCAGCTTCCGCTCGCCTTGTCGAGCCGTCCGCCGGAGGAATCTTTGGCCGATTTCCAAATCGGCGAGACGGCGCGCCGTCCGCCGCTTCATCGACCTTGCCGCGCCCGACGCGTCGTCGGCCGACCAGGAGGTCACATGTCGAGCAACGAAATTCCGGTCCGCGAAGCGGTCGTGGACGCGCGAGGCATCTTGCGGTGGGCGGCCAATATCTGGTTCGCCGTCGCCGTGGTGGGCCAGGCGGCGTTCATCTATTTCATCGTAGCGTTCTACGGGACCCGCACGGCATCCGGGCGCTTCGCCGCCTGGAACGACAAGCCCCTGATCACCGGCTATGTCCAGGGCGACCACGCCGGCAACGCGATGTTCGCCGCCCACGTCCTGTTGGCCGCGGTGGTGACCCTGGCGGGCCTGGCCCAACTTGTCCCAGCCCTTCGACGCGCCGCGCCCGCCCTGCACCGGTGGACGGGTCGTGTCTTTCTGGTCGTCGCCGGCTTCCTGGCGCTGGGCGGCGCCTGGATGGCGATCGCGCGCGGGAGCTATCTCTCGACGATCTCGGCCGTCGCCATCCTGCTGGACGCCGCGCTGATCCTGGCCTTCGCTGGCCTGGCCTGGCGCGCGGCTCTCGCTCGGCGTTTCGACCAGCATCGACGCTGGGCGATGCGGACGTTCATGGTGGTCAGCGGCGTCTGGTTCCTGCGCGTCGGCCTGATGGGCTGGATCGTCGTGAACGGGCGACCGATCGGCATGACGAAACGGATGGACGGCCCGGCCGACATCGTGCTGGCGTTCGGCAGCTACCTCATCCCGCTGGCGATCCTGGAGCTGTATTTCGCGGCCGAACGCGACGCGAGGCCGGCGATGAAGCTGGCTGTCGGCGCGTTGATCCTCGCCTCGACCGCCTATGTCGCGGCGGGCGTGTTTGGCGCGATCATGATGATGTGGGGGCCGTACCTGTAGGACGGCTAGCGCTCTTCCAGTCCGTCGATCAGCTTCTTCAGGCGCTCGACCTCGTCGGCCTTCAGCGGACGGTGCTGGGCGAAGTGGCTGATCAGCGGGGCCAGTTGGCCGTCGAACAGGCGGTCCAGCAGGCCCTGGCTCTCGGCCTGGACATAGGCGCTGCGGTCGACCAGCGGCCGATAGCCGTGACGCCCCTCGGCGC
>CAKZJK010000478.1 GCA_936942565.1 uncultured Caulobacter sp.
GTGGGCTTCCCGAAGCGCGTCCACGCCGGCCTGGGCGGCCAGCAGGCAGACGAAGCGCAGGTTAGTGACCCCGTAGTGCTTCAGGCGCGAGATGGCGGCGATGGCGGAGTGGCCCGTCGCCAGCATCGGATCGACCACGATCACCAGGCGGCCCGAGATGTCCTCCGGGGCCTTGAAATAGTACTCGATGGCTTCCAGCGTCTCGTGATCGCGATAGAGGCCGATGTGGGCGACGCGGGCCGACGGCACGAGGTCCAGCATCCCCTCGCACATGCCCAGCCCCGCGCGCAGGATCGGGGCGAAGACCAGCTTCTTGCCGGCGATTTCGTAGGCCGTGGCCGCGGCGACCGGGGTCTCGATCCGAACCTCGTCCATCGGCAGGTCGCGGGTGACCTCGTAGCAGAGCAGCGTCGCCGTCTCGCGCATCAGGGCGCGGAAGGTCTTGGTCGAGGTCGTCTTGTCCCGCATCCGGGTCAGCTTGTGCTGGACAAGCGGATGATTGACGACGGTGACCTGGGACATGGCGCGGCTCGGCTAGGAACGGGAACGCCCCGCTCCTAGCACGGTAGCCGATTTTCAGGCCAGTTGGTCGGCGATCGGCAGGGACCGGATGCGCTTGCCGGTGGCGGCGAACAGAGCGTTGACCAGCGCCGCTGGCGTTGGCGGATACGCCGGCTCGCCCAGGCCCGTCGGGTTGTTGTCCGACAGCTTGAAGCGCACCTCGACCGGCGGGGCGTCGGCGATCCGCAGCAGCGGGAAGTCGCCAAAGTTGCTGTTCACGGCCGCGCCATTCTCGAAGGTCACGCCCTGATAGAGGGCGCTGCCGATCGCGTCGAGCACCGAGCCTTGCACCTGCTGCTCGGCGCCGGACGGATTGACGACCTGGCGGCCGCAATCGACGGCGGCCCAAGCCTTGTCGACCTTGATCGCGCCGTCCTTGACGGTCGCCTGGATGACCACCGCCACATAGCCCAGGTGGCTGAAGTGGCAGGCGACGCCCAGGCCGGTTCCCTTCGGGACCTTGCGGCCCCACCCCGACATCTCGGCGGCGAGGTCGAGGACCCCGCGCATGCGACCCGTGTCGAAACTGTCGCCCTTGCCCGGCTCGCCCAGCAGGCGCGGCGCGCCCAGCATCTCGCGGCGGAAGGCGACCGGGTCCTTGCCGGCGGCGTGGGCCAACTCGTCGGTGAAGCCCTGGATCACGAAGCCGAAAGCATTGTTGCCCGGCGCGCGCAGATAGCCGGTCGGGAAGCCCAGCTGCATGACCGAGATGTCGTGACGATAGTTGGCCACCGCCCGACACGGGAACTGGGTCGAGTTCATGCCGGCCGAGGTGTTGAAGGTCTCGCCCTCGCCGAAGGTGACGAAGTGGTCCTTCCAGGCCACCACCGCGCCGTTGGCGTCGAGGCCGGCGGTCAAGTTGTGCCAGCCGGCCGGACGGTAGAAGTCGTGCTGGATGTCGTCCTCGCGAGTCCAGACCAGCTTGACCGGCGCGGCGACCTTCGAGGCGATCACGGCCGCCTCGACCATGTAATCGTTCATCAGCCGACGGCCGAAACCGCCGCCGCAGCGGATCAGGTGAATGGTGATAGCCGATGGATCGACGTTCAGCGCCTTGGCGACCAGGGCCCGGCCGGCCTCGGGGTTCTGGGTCGGCGCCCAGATCTCCACTTTCCCGTTTTCGACCTTAGCCGTGCAATTCTGCGGCTCCATCGGCGCGTGGGCCAGGAAAGGATAACTGTAGGCGGCGCTGACCGTCTTGGCCGCGCCCTTCAGCGCCGTCTCGACATCGCCGTCGTTATAGGCCGTGCGGTGCGGCGGGGCCTTGGCCAACTCCGCGGCCTTGGCGGCGAAGCTCGCGCTGCTCTGGGCGGCGGTCGGGTGCTCGGCCCACTTGATGTCCAGCGCCTCGCGCCCCTTGCGGGCGGCCCACCAGCTGTCGGCGATCACCGCCACGCCGGGGACGATGCTCTGCAGATTGGTCCCGCCCTCGACGACGAAGGCGTCCTTGACGCCCTTGACCGCCTTGGCCGGCGCCAGGTCGACGCTGGCGACCTTGGCGCCGTAGGTCGGGCCCTTGGCGAAGGTCGCGTACAGCATCCCCGGCAGGCGCATGTCGATGCCGAAGGTTGGCTGCCCCGTGGTGATGGCCTCGAGGTTCTGACTCTTGTGGCTCTTGCCGATGATCCGGAAGGCCTTGGGGTCCTTCAGGGTGAGGCTCTTGGGATCGGGCGGGGTCAGCTTGGCGGCGTCGGAAACGAGCTCGCCATAGGACGCGCGGCGCTTGCTTGCGGCGTGGACCACGACGCCCGGCTCGGTCGTCAGGCTCTCGACCGGCACGCTCCAGCGCGCGGCGGCGGCCTGGATCAGCAGGGCCCGAACACTGGCGCCGACCCGGCGCAGGCCGTCATATTCAAGCGTCGTGGCCATGCTACCGCCGGCCACCTGGCGGCCGTAGATCTTGCTGTCGGCGATCGCCTGCTCGACCGTCACCGCCGACCAGACGACGTCCAGCTCCTCGGCGATCAGCATCGGCAGCGAGGTCTTGATCCCCTGCCCCACCTCCGGGACCTTGGAGGCGATGGTGACCTTGCCGTCCGGCGCGATGCGGACGTACGCATTGACCTGAGTGTCGCCAGCCGCGTTGCCCTCGGCGGTCATGGTGAAGCTCAGCAGCAGGCCGCCGCCGGCGGCCGCGCCGCTTTGGAGGATGAAACGCCGAGTGGGGTCGCGCAGGATTTCGCCGTCCATCACGCCTTCTCCTGGCCGGCGGCGACCTTGATCGCCTTGCGAATGCGGGTGTAGGTCGCGCAGCGGCACAGGTTGCCGTTCATGGCGTCGTCGATATCGGCGTCGGTGGGCTTGGGCTTGGCGGCCAGCAAGGCCGAGGCCGACATGATCTGGCCCGCCTGGCAGTAACCGCACTGGGGCACGTCGATCGCCTTCCAGGCCTCCTGGACCTTGGCGCCGACCGGCGTCTTGCCGATCCCCTCGATGGTGGTGACCTTCTTGCCGCCGACCTCGCTGATCGGGGTGACGCACGAGCGGGTCGCCTCGCCGTCCAGATGCACGGTGCAGGCGCCACACAGGGCCGCGCCGCAACCGAACTTGGCGCCCACGAGCCCCAGCGTGTCGCGCAGCACCCAAAGCAGCGGCGTATCGCCGTCGACGTCGGCTGTCCTGGTTTCACCATTGACCGTCAGCGTGAAGGCCATGCGCAACTCCCGTTCTCTGAGACGGCCCCAATCTGCCTCAAGCGCGCCGTTCGCGCGAGAACTGTCACATAAGTTTCACAGATAGGATTTGACGGCCAAATCCTTCCGTGGTTCCGGTGCGCCGCGCGCCGATCCGACCACGGACGAACGCGATCTCGCAAGGAAAGACCGACATCATGCTGGGCTTGTTCAAGGCCGTCATGCCGAAGGAAGACGCGTTCTTCGACCTGTTCTCCGCCCACGCCAAGACCCTGGTCGACGCGACATGACCGAGGGCGGCGACGCCGTCGAGGAGGCCAGCGCCCGCGTCTATCGCCACGAGGAAGAGGCCGACGACATCACCCGCCAGGTGATGCTGGCCGTGCGTCGCAGCTTCATCACGCCTTTCGACCGCAGCGACATCCAGGACCTGACCACCTCGCTGGACGACGCCATCGACCAGATGCGCAAGACCGCCAAGGTCGTCAGCCTGTTCGAGGTCAAGCGCTTCGAGCCGCAGATGAAGGAGATGGCCGGCATCATCGTCGAGGCCGCCAAGCTGACCGAGCAAGCCGTCGCCCTGCTGCCCAAGATGCGCCACAACGCCCAGAAGCTGAGCGAGATCTCGGTGCGCATCCGCGAGATCGAGGAGCAGTCCGACCAGATGTACGACCAGGGCCGCAAGGACCTGTTCCTGGCCAGCCGGAACGGTGATCCGATGATCTTCATCGTCGGCATCGACATCTACAGCCACCTCGAGAAGGTCATGGATCGCTTCGAGGACGTCGCCAACCGCATCAGCGGCATCGTCGTCGAGCAGGTCTAGAGTCCCGTGGACCCGACGCTCCTGATCCTGGTCTTCCTGGTCGTCGTCGCCCTGGCGTTCGACTTCCTCAACGGCCTGCACGACGCCGCCAACTCGATCGCCACCATCGTCTCGACGCGCGTGCTGTCGGCCAAGTGGGCGGTGCTGTGGGCGGCCTTCTTCAACTTCATCGCCTTTCTGTTCTTCGGCACCAGCGTGGCCAAGATGGTGGGCTCGGGGATCGTCGATCCGCACATCATCAGCGACCGCCTGATCTTCGGCGCGCTGGGCGGGGCGATCAGCTGGAACCTGCTAACCTGGTGGGCCGGCATCCCCTCCTCCAGCTCGCACGCCCTGATCGGCGGCCTGGTCGGCGCGGCCATCGCCAAGGTCGGCGGGCTTGGCGCGATCCAGTGGGCGGGCCTCTCCAAGACCGCCGCCGGTATCGTCGTATCGCCAACCTTCGGCTTCGTCTTGGCCCTGCTGCTGGTGTTGATCGTCTCCTGGACGTTCGTGAAGAGCTCGCCGTTCTTCGCCGACAAGGTATTCCGCAAGGCCCAGTTCGTCTCGGCGGCCCTCTACAGTCTGGGCCACGGCGGCAACGACGCCCAGAAGACCATGGGCATCATCGCCGCTCTGCTGTTCGCCCACGGGGCCACGCACCAGCCGGGTCACATTCCGTTCTGGGTCGTGCTGGCCTGCCAGACGGCCATGGGCCTGGGCACGCTGTTCGGCGGCTGGCGCATCGTCCACACCATGGGCAGCAAGATCACCCGCCTGACGCCGATGCAGGGCTTCTGCGCCGAGACCGGCGGCGCGATCACGCTGTTCCTTGCGACCCATATCGGTGTTCCGGTCTCGACGACTCACACGATTACGGGCGCTATTGTCGGCGTCGGCGCTTCGCGCCGTGTCTCGGCCGTCCGCTGGGGCGTGGCCAAGGACATCGTCATCGCCTGGATCGTCACCTTGCCGGCGGCGGCCCTGACAGCGGCGGTGTTCTACTATCTCGGGTTCTGGATGAAGTGACCGCCTCGCGAGGCAAGCAGGAGGGACGCAAGTCCGGCGGCAAGCGCCGTCAGGTCGCCGCCCTGCCTTGGCGGGGCGAGGGCGAGGCCTTGCGCATCCTCTTGGTCTCCTCGCGCGAGACCCGCCGCTGGGTGATACCCAAGGGCTGGCCCATGAAAGGCAAGACCGACTTCGCCGCGGCCGCCCAGGAAGCCTACGAGGAAGCCGGCCTCGACGGCGTGATCGCCGACAAGCCGATCGGCGACTACGAGTACCTCAAGCGCCTGAAGAGCGGCGCGGCCAAGCTGGTCAAGGTCGACGTGTTCCCGCTGCAAGTGACCGGCGAGCACGCGACCTGGCCCGAAAAGGGCCAGCGCACCCTGCGATGGATGACGCCGGTCGAGGCCGCCCTCGCCGTTCAGGAGCCCGACCTGCGCGACCTGATCGCCCGCTTCGCGGGGGTCGAGCTGTCCGAAGCGGAGCACCCCGCTCCGACCCCGGCCCCCACGCCGGTGCGCGTGACCTTCCAGCGCCTTCGCCGCCGGATCACCGCGTTGTGGGGTCGGTACGGGCGGTAGGGCTTTCCCCAAACGCCAAGACACTTCCGCCTTCCTCGCCTCGTGGCGAGGATCCATGGCGCCGCTGGGCTCGGCGCAGATGTATGCGCACCGGGAGCGTGGGCGCACCCCTTCCACTCAGAACCCGCCGAACGCTGGGCCCTAGGCACAAGGCCTAGGGAGGCGGGCTGGGTGCATGAACCCTGTGGACAACTCAACACGTCGCGCATAATGTTCCCATTATGTTCTCATGCGGCGGTGTTCCATGCAGCTATCCCTAGCCCTCGCCCGCTCGCCGCTGGAAAGCGTGCGCGACGCGCTGCTCTGCGAGTTCGGGGCCCAGCGGCCTGTCACGCGCATGGATCCGATCTCGCAACTGGTGAAGTCTTCGATCAGCGGCCGGACACAGGACGCCGTTTCGTGGGACGCTTTCCTGCGCCTGCGGGCCGAGTTCAGGAACTGGGACGATCTGGCTGACGCGCCCGTCCCCGCCGTGGCTCGGATCATCGAGGACGTCACCTTCCCCGCCGACAAGGCCCGCTACCTGACCACCGCCTTGCGGATGATCCGCGACAAGGTCGGCTGGCTGTCGCTGAACCATCTGAAGGGCCTCACGGTCGATCAGGCGCGCTGGGAGCTGCAGGCCCTTCCCGGCGTCGGGGTCAAGGTCGCCGCCTGCGTGCTGAACTTCAGCGACCTGGCGATGCGGGCCCTGGTCGTCGACACCCATGTGGACCGCGTCGCCAAGAGGATCGGCCTGGTCGGCGCCGGCGACGCGACCCATACCTATCACACGCTGATGAGCCTGGCGCCCGACGCCTGGACCGCGGACGACCTCTTCGAGCTGCACTGGCTGATGAAGCGAGGGCTGGGCCAAATGCTGTGCCCGCACGAAGCGCCGAAGTGCGGCGCGTGCCCGCTCAAGGCGACGTGCGCCAAGGTTGACGTGGGCCATAGCGCCGATGTGCTGGCCTGGCGGTCGCGCGCCTGAACCTGTCACGCGGTCATGCGCTGATGGGACATGACCATCCGCATCGGCACGGCCGGCTGGAGCCTTTATCGCGCGGGAGAGGCCTTTCCCGCCGAAGGGACAGTGCTTGAGCGCTATGCGGCCCGGTTCAACGTGGTCGAGATCAATACGTCGTTTTATCGCCCCCACCAGAAGAAGACCTATGAGCGCTGGGCGGCCTCCACGCCGGAGGGCTTCCGGTTCGCGATAAAGGTCCCACGGGCGATCACCCATGAGCGACGGCTCATCGCCGTCGATGACCTGCTGGAGAGGTTTCTCGACGAGACGGACGGCCTGGGCGCCAAGCGCGGCCCCCTGCTGATCCAGCTGCCGCCCAGCCTGGCGTTCGAGGCCGAGCGAGTCGGGACGTTCCTGGCGAGCTGGCGCGATCGCACCGACGCGCAGACAGTGCTGGAGCCGCGGCACGCTAGCTGGTTCGAGGCCGGCCCCGACGCTCTGCTCGCGGAGCGCCGCGTCGCCCGGGTCGCCGCCGATCCAGCGGTCGTTCCGCTAGCCGGCGAGCCGGGCGGCTGGCGCGGCCTGACCTACCACCGCCTGCACGGTTCGCCGGTGATGTATGAAAGCGCCTATGAGGCGGAGGCGCTGGACGGCTTGGCCGTCGCTCTAGCCAGAGAGACAGAGCCCTGGTGCGTCTTCGACAACACCCGCCTAGGCGCGGCGACCTGGGACGCGCTGGCGCTAGCCGAACGCGTCACAAATCTCCCGTTATCTCGGCCGTAGCGTAGCGAAGAACCGGGACTCAGGAGGTGACGAAACACCGTGCGCGCCGCCCCTGGGTCCCGGATAGCGCTTCGCACGTCCGGGATGACGAGGACTATTTACCGCCCCCGCCCAACTCCGAAAACGTCTTCGTCCCGATGGGGTAGCGCCGCCAGTCCCTGAAGTCGAAGTGCCACCACTCCTCAGGATAGACCTCGAAGCCCTGGGCGACCATGGCCTCGCGCAACACGGCGCGAAGGGCCCGCTGCCTGGTTGTCCCACCCACGAAGTCGGCATAGGCGCGGCCCGAGAACTCGTCATAGCGGCTGGGCATCTCGACGACCTTGCCGGTCTTCAGGTCATAGAGAGTCAGGTCCACGGCGCAGCCGCGGTTGTGGCGCGAGCCCTTGCCCGGGTCGGCGACGAACATGTGGGCGTCCGAGGGCGTGGCCTCCCAGAACATCCAGGTCACGAACCAGGGCCGGTAGGCGTCGTGGATCAGCAGGCCATAACCCTGGGCGGCCAAGGCCTCCTGCGCCCGCTTCAGCGCCTCCGCCGCCGGCCGCTGAAGGTAGGCGGCCGCGCGCTCGTAGAGCGGGATGCCCATGAAGTTATTCGAACCGGCATAGCGGATGTCGAGCTTGATGCGCGGGTCGACCATCGTCAGGTCGACCAGGTCTGCGGGCAGGAAATCACCCGTCTCTTTCGGCGGCGTCGCGGCCAGGGCCTGACGGCGCAACGCCTCCGGATCTGCCCGCACGCCGGCGCGAATAGCGGCCTGCGTCTCGGCGCCGAAGTCGTGGAAAGCGAGGCGCGTCCCGTTCAGCCGCGCCGCGCCCGCCTCGAGGGTAAGTTCGCCCCCGCCCGCGATCGCATAGCGGCCTCGACCGATCGCCGTCAGCCGCGCCGAGGCGTGGCCCGCTCCATCGATGTGAAGGACGCCATCCTTTTCGAACACCGTCAGCGGAGCGGCCTTGTCACCATACTGGCCGATCGCCGCCCATTCCGCGCGGGTCTGGGCGAAGGCGGCCGGCGTAACGGAGGCGGCGGCGCCAAGCGCCAGGAAGGATCGCCGAACCAGACCTGCCATGTAGAAGCCCCCAAGACCAACCTTACCGTGTCATCCCGGCCGAAGCGTAGCGTAGAGCCGGGACCCAGGGGGTGACGAAACACGGTGCGCGCCGCCCCTGGGTCCTGGATCGCGCCCGCGGCGCGTCCGGGATGACACGGCTGATGATTACTTCATCGTCGGAATGACGAAGCTGGAATCCGCCACATCGCCTTCCGGCCAGCGCGCCGTCACCGTCTTGACCTTGGTGTAGAACTTCACGCCCTCGACGCCGTGCTGGTTGGTGTCGCCGAAGACCGAGCGCTTCCAGCCGCCAAAGGTGTGATAGGCCACCGGCACCGGGATCGGCACGTTGATGCCGACCATGCCGACATTGACGTTCGCGGCGAACTCGCGGGCGGCGCGGCCGTTGCGGGTGAAGATGGCGACGCCGTTGCCGTACTGGTGCTCGGACGGCAGGGCCATGGCCTCCTCCATGGTCTCGGCGCGGACGATCTGCAGCACCGGGCCGAAGATCTCCTCGTGATAGGTCTTCATGCCCTTCTTGACGCCGTCGAACAGCGACGGGCCGATGAAGAAGCCCTTCTCGAAGCCCTGCAGCTGGAAGTCGCGGCCGTCGACCACGAGCTCGGCGCCCTCTTCCTGGCCGATGCGGATGTAGTCGGCGATCTTGGCGCGGTGCTGGGCGCTGACGACGGGGCCGTAGTGGGCGTCGGGATCGGTCGAGACGCCGACCTTCAAGGTCCCGATCTCGGCGACCATACGCTCGCGCAGCTCGTCGGCGGTCTTCTTGCCGAGAGGGACCACGACCGGCAGGGCCATGCAGCGCTCGCCGGCCGAGCCGAAGGCCGCGCCCGACAGGTCCTTGACCACCTGGTCGAGGTCGGCGTCGGGCATGATGATGGCGTGATTCTTGGCGCCGCCGAAGCACTGGCAGCGCTTGC
>CAKZJK010000479.1 GCA_936942565.1 uncultured Caulobacter sp.
GGCCACGCCCTTGCCAGCGATGTCAGGCGCCGAGCCGTGGATGGGCTCATAGAGGCCCGGCTTGTTCGGATCGCCGATGGCGGCCGAGGGCAGCATGCCCAGCGAACCCGTGAGCATCGCGGCCGCGTCCGACAGGATGTCGCCGAACAGGTTGTCGGTGACGATCACGTCGAACTGCTTGGGCGCGCGGACCAACTGCATGGCGCAGTTGTCTGCCAGGATGTGCTCCAGCTGGACGTCGGGGTATTCGCGGGCGTGGAGCTCGGTGATCACCTGCTTCCACAGTAGGCCCGACTCCATGACGTTCGATTTCTCCGCCGAGTGGACCTTGTTGGTGCGGCCCCGGGCCAGCTCGAAGGCCACGCGGCCCACGCGCTCGATCTCGCTGGTCGTGTAGACGGCCGTGTCGAAGCCCTTCTTCTGGCCGTCCGGCAGAGTCTCGATGCCGCGCGGCTGGCCGAAATAGACGCCGCCGACCAGCTCGCGCACGAACATGATGTCCAGGCCCGAGACCAGCTCCGGCTTCAGGCTGGACGCGGCCGCCAGGGCCTCGAAGCAGTAGGCGGGGCGAAGGTTCGCGTAGACGTCCATCGCCTTGCGCAGGTTCAGCAGGCCCGCCTCGGGACGCAGGGGGCGCGGCGTGTCAGCCCACTTGGGACCGCCCACGGCGCCCATCAGGACCGCGTCGCTGGCGATGGCCTGGTCGCGAACCTCGTCCAGTAGCGGCGTCCCATAGGCGTCATAGCTCATGCCGCCGTACGGCGCTTCCTCGACCTTCAGGTCCGGGGTTAAGGCGGCGGCCACGCGGCGCACCTCGGCGCAGACTTCCGGGCCGATGCCGTCGCCGGGCAGGAGCAGCAGGGTGGACATGAAGCTTCTCTCTTAGATCTTGCGGTAGGCGGAAACGTCGAACGATTGCAGGTCGCGGCCATGCACGCCCATCTCGGCGCAGGCGGCGCGCCAGGCGGCCATGTGCGGCGTGGCGCGATGGAACTCCAAGGCGGCCTCGCTCTCGAAATGCTCGTAGACGCGGATCAGGCCCGGGTCGAGCGGGTCCTCGGTCAGGGCGTAGTCCAGACATCCCGGTTCGGCGCGCGTGCCCTCGACTTGGGCCCGGAGATGCGGACGCAGCCGCGCCAGGCGCTCGGGGGCGATGCGTATCGTGCCGGCGAGGATCAGGGTCATCTCAACATTCTCCCCCTTCCCCTTGATGGGGAAGGGCTGGGGATGGGGTGACAGCCTGTCGGGGTTTGGCGCGGTTGAACCGCCGC
>CAKZJK010000480.1 GCA_936942565.1 uncultured Caulobacter sp.
TGATGGCCTACGCCCTGTTCGTCGCGGGGATCGCCATCGCCCTCGTGGCTCGGCGCGACAGGCCCCTGGCGAGCGACAGCAAGGCGCTGGCCGCGGTCCTGGCGGTGATCGTGGTCCTGCAGGCCGCCTTGGGCGTCTGGACCCTGATGGCGGTCGTGCCGATCACCCTGGGCGTGCTGCACCAAGCCGGGGCGGCTGTGTTGCTGGCGGCGGCGACCACCTTCGCCTGGCGCGTCCGCCGCCCCTGAATCGCGATCCCGCGCGGGCGACGGAAAAACTGTCACACCCCGGGAGCAAATCGGGCCAATTCCTCATGGAGCTTGGCCTTGATGCGCCCCTTCGTTCTCGCCCTCGTGGCGTCCGCCTCGATCGCCACTTTCGCCCACGCCCAAGCCGGCGGCCCGATGGCGGCCGTCAGCGCCGCCGATCCCTACTACAAGGCCGGCGAGGCGGCTCTCACGCGCCAGCTGTCCGTGGTTCCGAACACTGGCCGCGCCAAGAACGTCATCCTCTTCCTGGGCGACGGGATGGGTATTTCGACGGTGACGGCGGGCCGAATCTATGACGGTCAGCTGAAGGGCGTCGACGGCGAGTCCAATTCGCTGGCCTTCGAGAAGCTGTCCTACGCGGCGCTCTCCAAGACCTACAGCCACGACACCCAGGTCACCGACAGCGCCGCCGGCATCACGGCGATCATGACCGGCGTGAAGACCCGCAACAAGATCATCGGCCTGACCGGCGCGGCCATCGGCGAGAAATGCGAAACCGAGAAGGGTAACGCTGTCGAGACCCTGGCCGAGCTGGCCAAGGCCAACGGCAAGGCCGCCGGCGCGGTCACCACGACTCGCGTGACCCACGCCACCCCGGCAGGCGCCTACGCCCACACCGCCTATCGCGACTGGGAAGGCGATAGCGACATGCCGGTCGAGGCCCTCGAGGCCGGCTGCAAGGACATCGCGCGGCAGCTCGTCGAGGCGCCCGACGCCCTGCGCCTGGATGTCGTGATGGGCGGCGGCCGCTCGCGCTTCCTGCCCGAGGCCAAGGATGGCAAGCGCGCCGACGGCCGTGACCTGACCGCCGAGTGGCTGAAGGCCGAGGGCGGGGCTTCCGCCTATGTCACCACGGTCGACCAACTGAAGGCGCTACCCGCCGACACCCAGCACGTGCTGGGCCTGTTCGCGTCCGAGCACCTGCCGTATGAGGTCGAGCGGCCGGTGCTGGGGCAGGGCGTCCCGACCTTGGCGCAGATGGCGGCGGCGGCCGTCGACGTGCTGTCCAGGAACCCGAACGGCTATTTCCTGATGGTCGAGGGCGGCAAGATCGACATGGGCAGCCACCTGGGCAACGCCAAGCGCACGCTGAGCGAGACCGTCGAGTTCTCCAAGGCCATCGACGCGGTGCTGGCCAAGGTCGATCTGAAGGACACGCTGGTCGTGGTCACGGCCGACCACAGCCACGGCCTGGTGATCTCGGGCTACGCGCCGCGCAACTCGCCGATCCTGGGCGTCTCGGGCAACGAGGGCGAGCCGGCCATCGCCGCCGACGGCAAGACCTACACGACGCTGATGTTCGCCACGGGGCCCGGCGGTCCGTTGGGCAATGACACCCGCGCCGACCCGGCCAAGGAAGACCTGGACGATGTCGACTACCACCAACAGGCGGTCGTGAACCTGCCCAGCGCCGCTCACGCGGGCGAGGACGTCGGGGTCTTCGCCGACGGCCCTCAGGCCTATCTGATGCGCGGCGTCGTGGAGGAGAGCTACATCTTCCAGGTCATGCGCCACGCGTTCGGGTTTGATGGGAAGGCGGCGAACGAGGCCAAGAAGCGCTGAGACTTCGGTGCGTGGCTTCTGACAGAGAGAGGCGCCGCGCCCACAAATCCTCCCCCTTTGGGTGAGGTGTCGGCGCGCAGCGACGACGGAGGGGGGAGGGGCAAGCTCAGCAGGACTTCCCCCTCCGTCGGCTTCGCCGACACCTCCCCCGCTAGGGGGAGGATTTGAACCATCAATCCCGCAGCAGGTCGTTGATGCTCGTCTTCGACCGCGTCTGCGCATCCACCGTCTTCACGATCACCGCGCAATAGAGGCTCGGGCCGCCGTTCGGGTCGGGCAGGCTGCCGGGGACCACGACGCTGTAGGGCGGGACCTTGCCGATGTGTACCTGGCCGGTCTTGCGGTCGACGATCTTGGTCGAGGCGCTGATGAACACGCCCATCGACAGCACCGAGCCCTCGCCGACGACGACGCCCTCGACGACTTCCGAGCGGGCGCCGATGAAGCAGTTGTCCTCGATGATGGTCGGATTTGCCTGCAGCGGCTCCAGCACGCCGCCGATGCCGACGCCGCCCGACAGGTGGACGTTCTTGCCGATCTGGGCGCACGAGCCGACCGTCACCCAGGTGTCGACCATCGTGCCTTCGTCGACATAGCCGCCGATGTTCACGAACGACGGCATCAGGATCACGTTCTTGCCGATGTGGGCGCCGCGACGGACGATGGCGCCCGGGACCGCGCGGAAGCCGCCGGCCTCGAACTGAGGGGCGTCCCAGCCGTCGAACTTGTTCGCCACCTTGTCCCACCAGGGACCGACGGCTCCGCCCAGCGTGCCGGCGCGCATCACGGTGTTGGGGTTCAGGCGGAACGACAGCAGCACGGCCTTCTTCAGCCACTGGTGCGTGACCCATTCGCCGTCGACCTTTTCCGAGACGCGGGCCTTGCCGCTGTCGAGCAGCAGCAGGGCTTCCTCGACGGCGGTGCGGACCGGACCGGTGGTGGCGGCCGAGACGTCGGCGCGGGCTTCCCAGGCGGCTTCGATCTCGGTTTGCAGATCCGAAAGGCTGACGGCGGTCATGCGGGACTTCCTTGCAGGCGGGCCGAGCTCAGGAACTCAGCGAGGTCGGGAGTGCGGAAATGGACGTGTTCGGAGGTCGAGGCCGCCGCGTGCGGGCCGACCAGCACCGTGGTCATGCCCAGGCGCGCGGCCGGCACGAGGTTCTTCTCGCTGTCCTCGAAGAAGGCGGTCATCGGCGGATCGATGGCGTGCAGCTTGGTGATCTTGTCGAAGGTCGCCAGGGCGGGCTTGGGCACATAGTCCGCCGTCTCGATCGCGAAGACCTCGGAGAAGAGATCGCGCAGTTCCAGATGCGTCAGCACCCGTTCGGCGTGGCCCAGCGAGCCGTTGGTGAAGATCAGCCGGCGGCCGGGCAGGCGGGCGATCGCCGCGCGCAGGGCCGGGTTGGGCTCCAGCCGGTCCATCTCGACGTCATGGACCTCATCGAGAAAGCGCTTGGGCTCCATCCCGTGGTTGATCATCAGCCCGGCCAGGGTCGTGCCGTGCTCGGTGAAATAGCTGTGCTGCAGCGCCCGGGCCTCGTCTCGCGGCAGACCGGTCTCGCGCTGGACGAAGTCGGTCATCTTGGCCTCGATCAGCCCCATGAACTCGCTTTCCAGCGGGTACAGGGTGTTGTCGAGGTCGAAGAGCCAGGTGTCGACGTGGGTAAGGTCGGCGCTCATTTCGAGATGAGCGTGCCCGCGCCGTGTTCGCTGAAGAGCTCGACCAGCATGGCGTGCGGACGACGGCCATCGAGGATGACCACGGCCTCGACGCCCGATTCCACGGCGTGGATGGCGTTCTCCAGCTTCGGGATCATGCCGCCCGTGGCGACGCCCGTGGCGATCAGGTCGCGGGCCTCCTCGATCGTCATCTGGCGGATCAGCTCGCCATTGGCGTCGAGCACGCCCTTGATGTCGGTCAGCATCAGCATCCGCTTGGCCTTCAGCGCGCCCGCGAGCGCGCCGGCGACGGTGTCGGCGTTGATGTTGAAGGTCTCGCCCGCCGTCGAGACGCCGATCGGCGCGATCACCGGGATGTAGTCGGTCTCGGAGGTCAGCAGGGCCTGGATGATGTGCGGGTCGACCTTGGTCGGCTCGCCCACGAAGCCCAGGTCGACGACCTGCTCGATATTGCTGTCCGGGTCCTTCTTGGTCCGGGTCACCTTCTCGGCGGTGATCAGGCGGGCGTCCTTGCCCGACAGACCCACGCCGCGCACGTCGGCCTCGGCGCCGGCCAGGGTGATCCAGTTGGCGATCTCCTTGTTGATCGCGCCCGACAGGACCATTTCGGCCACTTCCATGGTGGCTTCGTCGGTGACGCGCAGGCCATCGACGAAGGTCGACTTCACGCCGGCCTTGTCGAGCATGCGGCTGATCTGGGGGCCGCCGCCGTGGACGACCACCGGGTGCACGCCCAGGAGCTTCAGCAACACGGCGTCGGCGGCGAAAACCTTGGCCACCTCTTCCTGGCCCATGGCGTGGCCGCCGTATTTGATCACCACCGTCTCGCGGTCGTAGATCTGGATATAGGGCAGGGCCTCGGCCAGGGTCTTGGCGGTGGCCCAGCCGGCTTCCTCGGCGACGTCGGTCAAGGCGGCGATCCTCGAAGGGAAATTAGGCGGGCCTCGATAGCGGACCCCGCCCCCCCTGTCATCAAAAACGCTCAGGTCCTGGCTTTGCGCTCGAACCGCCACTTCATCGCCAAGACGCCGCCCGACATCAGCAGGCAGGCGATGTTCGACGCGATGACCGGCCAGGCCTTGATGAGGATCCCATAAGCGATCCAGCAGGCGAAGCCGGTGACCGTCACCACGTAGGTTCGGAGGGAAACGGACGACGCGTCCTTCTCCTTCCAGATCTTCAGGATCTGCGGGGCGAAGCTGGTGATCGACAACAGGGCCGCGATCGTTCCAACGGTCGCGGCGATCGGCGAGACGGCCATCTAGGCGGTCTGGCCCAGGTTCTGGTCCAATCCCCACAGGTTGGCGTAGGCCGGCGCCAGGGTCAGGCCGACCGGCGTCGGGCCCGGGGCCTGTCCCTCGCGCAGGCAATGGGCCAGATAGGACAGCGCCGTCTTCACCCCGTGCTCGGAGTAGGGCTTGCCGATCACGCCGCAGGCGCCGGCGAAGTCCTCGGGCAGGCGCTTGACGTTGGCGGTCATGAACAGCGCCACCCCGCCGCAGTCCTGGGAGATTTTCCGCGCCACATCGACGCCGGTGGGGCCGTCGCTGAGGTGGACGTCCACGAGGGCTAGATCGGGGTGGAGTCGCTGGGCCAGGGCCACGGCCTCTTCCGAGCTCATCGCGCAGCCGAGCGGATGACAGCCGACCTCTTCGATCAGATGTTCCAGCTCGATGGCCAGAAGCATCTCATCCTCGACGATCAGAACCTCGAGCGCACGCCCGCTCATACTCAAAGCCTCATCCTTCAATCAGTGCGCGCCGTTCACCGGCAACAGAACAAGGACACGGGTTCCAGGTTCCGCGTCGGTCGTCTCGCACTTGGCCTTCAGCTGCTGACAGAGCAGTTGAACAATGGTCAGGCCAAATCCGCTGGCCTGCTTGTCCATTCCAACGCCGTTGTCGGTGATTTCGATCCGGAAATCGCCGTTCAGACGGCTGACGCCGACGAAGATCCGGCCGCCGCGGCCTTCCGGGAAGCCGTGCTTCAGCGCGTTGGTCAGCAGTTCGTTGACCACCAGGGCGAACGGCGCGGCCTTGGCGGCGGGGATGTCGACCCGCTCCAGGTTCAGCTGCATCTCGATGTCGTCGCGGCCGGCTGAGCCCATCAGGTCGGCGACCATGTCGCGGATGAAGGCCGAGACGTCGAAACGCTCGACGTCCTCGCTCTGGAAGAGGCGCCGGTGCACGGTGGCGATGGCGTTGACCCGGCCCAGCATGCCCTTCAGCGAGGCCTTGAGAGCCGGATCGGGCACGCGGCGCGTCTGCAGCAGCAGCAGGCTGGAGATGAGCTGCAGGTTGTTCTTCACCCGGTGGTCGACTTCGTGGAGCAGGGCGGTCTTCTGTTCCAGGGCGTCGGTCAGCTCGCGCGTGCGGTCCTCGACCACCTGCTCAAGGCCGTCCCGGTGCTCGAGCACCTTGGCCTCGGCGGTCTTCTTGTCGGTGACATCCAGCTGCGAGCCGAAGAAGTAGACGATCTCACCGGCGTCATTGCGCACGGGCGAGATGTAGAGGGCATTCCAGAAGGTCGTGCCGTCCTTGCGGTAGTTCAGTAGCTCGACCTTGGCGTCCTCGCCGGCGGCGACGGCCCGGCTCAGGGTTTCGATGGCGGTCCGGCTGGTCTCCGGCCCCTGCAGCATGCGGCAGTTGCGACCGATGATCTCGTCGCGCTCATAGCCGGTGAGCTTGAGGAAGGCGTCGTTGGCGAAGATGATCGGATTGTCGGCTTGGCTTGCGTCGGTGACGATCATCGCCATCCGGGTCGCGCGGATCGCCGCCGCGAAAGGGTCGTCGATTCCGTGCCCGGCGGCCAGGCGGTCGCCGGCGCGTCGCGATTCCGAATAGTCGTCCATGCCTGCAATTAGCTCCACCGCCCCGTGGACGCTCAACGTACTCGATCGTGTCGGGTTCCAAACACAGGTTCAATCCCAAAAGTAACGGCGGG
>CAKZJK010000481.1 GCA_936942565.1 uncultured Caulobacter sp.
GGTCTATCTGTCGCGCGGCGGTGGCGGGGTATTCGTGGCGATGGACACGCCGATCCTGGCCGACGCGCCGTCGAAGGGCGCGTTCGCCGTGGCCTTCGGCAAGCGCGGCGACCTCTGGGTCTGCGGCGGTGACTACAAGAACCCGCGAGGGCGGGACGTGAACCTGGCGCGGCTGGCGCGTGGGAGCCTGACCTTCGAACCAGTGGCGGCGCCGGCGGGCTATCTGTCGGGGATCTCGGTCAAGGGCGATACCGTGCTGGCCACGGGCCTGGCCGGCACGATCGTCAGCCGGGATGGCGGCGCGTTCCAGCGGGTGTCCGAAGCGCCGATGAATAGCGTGCGGCTGACCTCGAAGAAGACCGCCGTGCTGTGCGGGCCGAAGGGGACGGTGGGGCTGTGGCGGGGGTGATGGTGGTTTTCCCTCTCCCCTTGCGGGAGGGGGCGGTGGTCCCGTCCTGACCTCGACGGGCAACGCCCTAGAGACCTGCTTCCTTGGCCTTGTTGGCAAGCGCCGAGCAGGCCTCGAAATTGGCGAGTTCGTAGCGGAGCGCGATGTAGGTCGTGGCTCTGTCGGTAGCCTCGGCCTCGAGCACGATGGTGGCGATGTCGTCGGGCAGGTTCGACTTCAGTTCCGGCATCCAGAACCGCGAGAGGGTGCGCTCTTCCTGGCGCAGCGACATGGCGTACTCGCTCGGCCCGTCCCACAGGGCTCCGGCGTGCAGGAAGTCGTAGGATTTCGAGGGGCCGTACTTCTGGTCGAGAATGGTCGCGAGCTCCTCGAACGCGTCGCGCACCTTGGCCCCGTCGTTGTCGTTGCTGTGGTCCTTGCCGATGCCGGCGATCTTGCAGATGCCGGTCTTGGCGGAGGCCGTGACGACATAGGATTCAAATTCAGGATTGGGGTTGGGGACGGTTTCGAGGCCGTAGACCGTCACCTCGCCGACCGTCTTGCCGGCCTTGGCGCCCGGCAGGGACGAGATCGGCGCTCCCATGCGCACCCCGAACGGCCCCGCGTGGGCCGCGCCCGCTCCCAGAGCGGCCGTCATCGCGCCGACCGCCAGACATTTCATCATCGCCTTCATCGGCTCGAAGCTCCCCTTCATTTCATCTCGCGTGAGGGTGTTCAACCCGCTAGCCGGAACCAAGCTTGAAGCCCCGCGTTTCCCCCACATGCTCAAGCTCGCCGGCATTCTGCTCGCCCTGATGATCCTGTTCGGGATCCTTGGTTTCGTGGTCAATGTGGCCGGCGCGATCACCAAGGTGGCGTTCTTCGTCTGCCTGATCGCCCTGGCGGTCTCGCTGGTCATGAGGGCCATGAAGAAGGCCTGACCGGTTCTGGCGGCCTTCGCGTGAGGCGGGTGGAAACTGGGCTGGGGATGCGTTGATCCAACGCATTTACGCCCGCTAACGAATCCCCCTTTCCTTCCACGCCTCCATCCCCTATATCCCCGCGTTCACGATTACATCGGCGGAGCGCTTTGTCGCGTCCGTATTACGCCCCGAGGCGCGGTCAGCCGCCCTCCGACAGCGCGAAGGGGCGCCCGTCAGGCTTCCGGTCCCGGTCGCCCGGCAGGGGAATTCCAGCGTCCGCGGCTCCCTCTAGCAGGCGAGCGGCGAGGGTGGACGCCAAGGCAATTCGAATTCACGCGCGGATTCCGTCCGCGCCGCAGGGAAACAACATGGCGCAATCCTTCACCGGCAAGAAGCGGATCCGGAAGTCGTTCGGCCGCATTCCCGAGGCTGTGCAGATGCCGAACCTCATCGAGGTTCAGCGCTCCTCCTACGAGCAGTTCCTTCAGCGCGAGGTCCGTCCGGGCCAACGCCGCGACGAGGGCGTCGAGGCGGTCTTCAAGTCGGTGTTCCCGATCAAGGACTTCAACGAACGCGCCGTCCTGGAATACGTTTCGTACGAGTTCGAAGAGCCCAAGTACGACGTCGAGGAATGCATCCAGCGCGACATGACCTTCGCCGCGCCGCTGAAGGTCAAGCTGCGCCTGATCGTCTTTGAAACCGAAGAAGAGACCGGGGCTCGATCCGTCAAGGACATCAAGGAGCAGGACGTCTACATGGGCGATATCCCGCTCATGACGGACAAGGGCACCTTCATCGTCAACGGCACCGAGCGCGTCATCGTCTCGCAGATGCACCGCTCGCCGGGCGTGTTCTTCGACCACGACAAGGGCAAGACCCACGCCTCGGGCAAGCTGCTGTTCGCCGCCCGCGTGATCCCGTACCGCGGCTCGTGGCTGGACTTCGAGTTCGACGCCAAGGACATCGTCTACGTCCGCATCGACCGCCGCCGTAAGCTGCCGGCCACGACCTTCCTCTATGCCCTGGGCATGGACGGCGAAGAGATCCTGACCACGTTCTACGACGTCGTCCCGTTCGAAAAGCGCGCGGGCGGCTGGGCCACCCCGTACAAGCCCGAGCGCTGGCGCGGCGTGAAGCCGGAGTTCCCGCTGGTCGACGCCGACACGGGCGAGGAAGTCGCTCCGGCCGGCACCAAGATCACCGCTCGCCAGGCCAAGAAGTTCGCCGACGGCGGCCTCAAGACCCTGCTGCTGGCGCCGGAAGCCCTGACGGGCCGCTACCTGGCCCGCGACGCGGTCAATGTCGCCACCGGCGAGATCTACGCCGAAGCCGGCGACGAGCTGGACGTCCCGACGATCCAGGCCCTGGCCGACCAAGGCTTCAGCACCATCGACGTGCTGGACATCGACCACGTCACGGTCGGCGCCTACATGCGCAACACCCTGCGCGTGGACAAGAACGCCATCCGCGAGGACGCGCTGTTCGACATCTATCGCGTCATGCGTCCGGGCGAGCCGCCGACGGTGGAAGCCGCCGAGGCGATGTTCAAGTCGCTGTTCTTCGACTCCGAGCGCTACGACCTGTCGTCGGTGGGCCGCGTGAAGATGAACATGCGTCTCGAGCAGGAAGTGTCGGACGAGGTCCGCATCCTGCGCAAGGAAGACGTCCTGGCCGTGCTGAAGGTCCTGGTGGGCCTGCGCGACGGTCGCGGCGAAATCGACGACATCGACAACCTGGGCAACCGTCGCGTCCGCTCGGTGGGCGAGCTGCTGGAAAACCAGTACCGCGTCGGCCTGCTGCGCATGGAACGCGCGATCAAGGAACGCATGAGCTCGGTCGATATCGACACGGTCATGCCGCACGACCTGATCAACGCCAAGCCGGCCGCGGCCGCCGTGCGTGAATTCTTCGGCTCCTCGCAGCTGTCGCAGTTCATGGACCAGACGAACCCGCTGTCGGAAATCACCCACAAGCGTCGTCTGTCGGCCCTCGGCCCGGGCGGTCTGACCCGCGAACGCGCCGGCTTCGAAGTCCGCGACGTTCACCCGACCCACTACGGCCGGATCTGCCCGATCGAAACGCCGGAAGGCCCGAACATCGGTCTGATCAACTCGCTGGCCACCCACGCCCGCGTGAACAAGTACGGCTTCATCGAGAGCCCGTACCGTCGCGTGAAGGACGGCAAGCCGCTGGACGAAGTCGTCTACATGTCGGCGATGGAAGAGTCGAAGCACGTCATCGCCCAGTCGAACATCAAGGTCGACGCCGGCGAGATCGTGGAAGACCTGGTTCCGGGCCGCATCAACGGCGAACCGACCCTCCTGCAAAAGGAGACGGTGGACCTGATGGACGTGTCGCCGCGCCAAGTCGTGTCGGTGGCCGCCGCCCTGATCCCGTTCCTCGAAAACGATGACGCCAACCGCGCCCTCATGGGCTCGAACATGCAACGTCAGGCCGTGCCGCTGGTGCAGTCGGACGCCCCGCTGGTCGGCACCGGCATGGAAGCCGTCGTCGCCCGTGACTCGGGCGCCGTCGTCATCGCCAAGCGCACCGGCGTCGTGGAGCAGATCGACGGTACGCGTATCGTTATCCGCGCCACCGAGGAAACCGACGCGGCCCGCTCGGGCGTCGACATCTACCGGATGTCGAAGTTCCAGCGCTCGAACCAGTCGACCTGCATCAACCAGCGCCCGCTGGTGAAGGTGGGCGACAAGATCCGCGCCGGCGACATCATCGCCGACGGTCCGTCGACCGAGCTGGGCGAACTGGCCCTGGGCCGCAACGCGCTCGTCGCGTTCATGCCCTGGAACGGCTACAACTTCGAAGACTCGATCCTGATCTCCGAACGCATCGTCCGTGACGACGTCTTCACCTCGATCCACATCGAGGAATTCGAAGTCATGGCCCGCGACACGAAGCTGGGTCCGGAAGAAATCACCCGCGACATCCCGAACGTCGGCGAGGAAGCCCTGCGCAACCTCGACGAAGCCGGCATCGTGGCGATCGGCGCCGAGGTCCAGCCGGGCGACATCCTGGTCGGCAAGATCACGCCGAAGGGCGAAAGCCCGATGACGCCGGAAGAAAAGCTGCTGCGCGCCATCTTCGGTGAAAAGGCCTCGGACGTCCGCGACACCAGCCTGCGCCTGCCCCCGGGCGTCGCCGGCACGATCGTCGACGTGCGCGTCTTCAACCGTCACGGCGTCGACAAGGACGAGCGCGCGCTCGCCATCGAACGCGCCGAGATCGACCGCCTGGGCAAGGACCGCGACGACGAGTTCGCGATCCTGAACCGCAACATCTCGGGCCGCCTGAAGGAACTGCTGATCGGTAATGTCGCTCTGTCGGGTCCCAAGGGCCTGTCGCGCGGCGAGATCACCGCTGATGCGCTGTCGCAGATCCAGCCGGGCCTGTGGTGGCAGATCGCGCTCGAAGACGAGAAGGCGATGGGCGAACTCGAGTCGCTGCGCCGCCTGTTCGACGAGAACCGCAAGCGCCTCGACCGTCGTTTCGAAGACAAGGTCGACAAGCTGCAGCGCGGCGACGAACTGCCTCCGGGCGTGATGAAGATGGTCAAGGTCTTCGTGGCCGTGAAGCGCAAGCTTCAGCCGGGCGACAAGATGGCCGGCCGTCACGGCAACAAGGGCGTCGTCTCCAAGATCGTGCCGATCGAGGACATGCCGTTCCTGGAGGACGGGACGCATGCGGACATCGTGCTGAACCCGCTGGGCGTGCCTTCGCGCATGAACGTCGGACAGATCCTCGAGACGCATCTCGGTTGGGCCTGCGCCGGCCTCGGCAAGCGCATCGCCCAGACGGTCGACGCCTATCTGTCGAAGCAGGACGTCAAGCCGCTGAAGGAGACCCTGAAGCGCATCTATGGCGAGGACGAGACCATCAAGTCGCTCAACGACAATGAGTTGATCGAGCTTGGTCACAATCTGAGCCGCGGCGTGCCGATTGCCACGCCGGTGTTCGACGGCGCCAAGGAGGCCGACATCGAGGAGATGTTGAAGCTCGCCGGGCTCGACGCCTCTGGTCAGTCGACCGTCTATGACGGCCGCACCGGCGATGCGTTCGACCGCAAGGTCACCGTTGGCTACATCTACATGCTGAAGCTGCACCATCTGGTCGACGACAAGATCCATGCGCGTTCGATCGGACCGTACTCGCTGGTCACCCAGCAGCCGCTGGGCGGCAAGGCCCAGTTCGGCGGCCAGCGCTTCGGCGAAATGGAGGTGTGGGCCCTCGAAGCCTACGGCGCGGCCTACACGCTGCAGGAGATGCTGACGGTGAAGTCGGACGACGTCGCCGGCCGCACCAAGGTCTACGAGGCGATCGTGCGCGGCGACGACACGTTCGAGGCCGGTATTCCGGAATCGTTCAACGTGCTGGTCAAGGAAATGCGCTCGCTCGGCCTCAACGTCGACCTGCACAACTCCAAGCTCGGACCGGCGCCGACTTCGGAAGCCGCCGAGTAGCCAAGACATCAGGCCCCACTGTTTCGCCCGTTTCGCGTGCAAGCGCGTTGAACGGGCTTGACGGTTAGAGGCCGCGTTCGGCGGTAGTGGACATTCAGGAAGCGGTGAATTTCGCGCGCGAAATAAGCCCCGGCTTCCATTTCAAGGGTTTGGCGCCCCCAAGGAGACAAGCATGAACCAAGAGGTCATGAATCTTTTCAATCCGCAGGCACCTGCGCAGGTCTTCGATTCCATCCGGATTTCGATCGCGTCGCCTGAAAAAATCCTTTCCTGGTCTTACGGCGAGATCAAGAAGCCGGAAACGATCAACTACCGTACCTTCAAGCCCGAGCGCGACGGCCTGTTCTGCGCCCGCATCTTCGGGCCGATCAAGGATTACGAGTGCTTGTGCGGCAAGTACAAGCGGATGAAGTACAAGGGCATCATCTGCGAGAAGTGCTCGGTCGAGGTCACGCTGTCGCGCGTTCGGCGCGAGCGCATGGGCCATATCGAGCTGGCCTCGCCGGTGGCGCACATCTGGTTCCTCAAGTCGCTGCCCAGCCGCATCGGCCTGCTGCTCGACATGACGTTGCGCGATCTCGAGAAGATCCTCTACTTCGAGAACTACGTGGTGACCGAGCCCGGCCTGACGCCACTCAAGTACCGCGAGCTCCTGAACGAGGACCAGTAC
>CAKZJK010000482.1 GCA_936942565.1 uncultured Caulobacter sp.
TCGCGCCACCTCCCCCGCTTTGCGTGGGAGGAGGACGCCGCTCCCTCCTCACCCGTGCAACGGGGGAGGTGGATCGGCGCCGATAGGCGACGAGACGGAGGGGGCGCATTGTCGCCACCCCGCCGCATTGTCGCTCCGGCTAGCCGATGTTACCTTCCGTCTAGACGGAGCCCCGCCATGCCCTTCCACGTCCGCGATCCCGAGACCGACGCCCTGGTGCGCCAGCTGGCCGAAAAGACCAAGCTCGGCATCACCGAGGCGGTGAAGCTGGCCGCGACCGAGGCCCTGGCGTCGCGCGAAAAGGCCCGGGCCGAGAAGCTGGCCGCGATGGAAGCGATCTGCGCCGAGTTCGACGCCTTGCCGCGCACGGGTCTGAAAGCCGACAAGGCGTTCTTCGACAGCCTCAACGACGAGTGATGTTCGTCGACGCCTCGGCCTGGGTGGCCATCACTCTTCGAGAACCTGAGCGCGAGCCGTTTCGCATGGCGCTGGCCGACGCCGAGGTCATTCTCACCTCGCCCCTGGCGGTCTGGGAGACTGTTCGCGCCGTGACCCGTGAAACCGAGGACACGGTCGACGCTATCCGCGCCCGCCTGATGGCGTTCCTGGCCGCTGCCGGCGCTCGGATCGTTCCGATTGGCGCCGAGGAGGGCCGCATCGCCCTAGAAGCCCATGCCCGCTTCGGCAAGGGCGTTCACCCCGCGCGGCTGAACATGGGCGATTGCTTCTCCTACGCCTGCGCCAAGGTCCACGGCGTGCCGCTGCTCTACAAGGGCGAGGACTTTTCCCTGACCGACATCGAGGCCGCCTGACGTGACCGACGAGCTGATCCTCGACGTCGCCGTGATCGGCGGCGGGCCGGCCGGCTTGATGGCGGCCGAGACGGTGGCGAAAGCCGGCAAGTCCGTGGCCGTGTTCGAGAAGATGCCGACCTTCGGGCGCAAGTTCCTGATGGCCGGGCGCGGCGGGCTGAACCTGACGCATTCCGAGGATTTCGACCGCTTCGCGCGGCGCTACGCCGAGCGGTCGGCGACGCTGTCGCCGATGCTGGAGGCCTTCGCGCCCACGGACCTGATCGCCTGGGCCGAGGGCTTGGGGCAGGAGACCTTCGTCGGGGCCAGCGGCCGGGTGTTCCCCAAGGCGATGAAGGCCTCGCCGCTGCTGCGCGCCTGGCTCTCGCGGCTGGAGGGGCTGGGCGTGGCCCTGAAGCCGCGCTCGACCTGGAAGGGCTGGGACGCGGTCGGCCACCTGCTGATCGAGGACCCCGAGGGCCGCCACGTGGTGCGGGCCCGCGCCACCATCCTCGCTTTGGGCGGCGCCAGCTGGCCCAAGCTGGGCTCGGACGGCGCCTGGGTTCCGCTGCTGCGAGTGGGCGGTTCGGAGATCGCGCCGTTCCGCCCGGCCAACTGCGGCTTCGACATCGGCTGGAGCGCCTTCTTCGTCGAGCGCTTCGCCGGCGAGCCCCTGAAGAACGTGGCCCTGAGTGTTGGCCAGGCCAAGTCGCGGGGCGACGCGATGATCGCCCGCTACGGCCTCGAGGGCGGGGCGGTCTACGCCCTGGGCGGAGCGGCGCGCGACGCGGCCCTGGCGGGCGGGGCGACCCTGACCGTCGATCTTCGCCCCGACATCCCGGTCGAGACGCTGGAGCGCCGCCTGCACGCCCCGCGCGGCGGCCAGACCCTGGCCAACTTCCTGCGCAAGGCGGTCAAGCTGTCGCCGGTCGAGATCAACCTGCTGCGCGAGGCGCACGGCGTCGACCTGCCCCAGCCGCCGGGCGCGCTGGCCGCGGCGATCAAGGCCGCGCCGCTCTCCGTCACCGGCGTCCAGCCGCTGGACCGCGCCATCTCGGCCGCCGGCGGCGTGCGCTTCGAGAGCCTGGATGGTCTCTTCCTGCGCGGCCGCCCGAACGTGATCCTGGCCGGCGAGATGCTGGACTGGGAGGCCCCGACCGGCGGCTACCTGCTGCAGGCCTGCTTCGCCACGGGCGTCGCCGCGGGCCAGGCGGCGCTGGGGCGGCTCTCCTAAATCGGGCGTTGCGAGCCGCTCGGGCTCGCGCTCTATTCGCGCTTCCACGCAAGGGGAGGGCGACATGGCGGACGAGAAGGTGAAGGGCCCGGCGTCCTATTTCCCGTCGATCGAGAAGACCTACGGCCAGCCGATCGCGCACTGGAAGGCGCTGGTCCGCGCGGCCTATCCGGCCAGGCACATGGATCTGGTGGCGCTGCTGAAGACCGACCACGGCCTGGGCCACGGCCACGCCAACGCCGTCGTGGCGCACACGCTGGCGGAAGATGGGCTGAAATAAGAATCCCTCTCTTTGGAGAGAGGGAGGGGCCCGCCGCGAAGCGGTGGGAGGGTGAGTGGTCAGGCACTTTCCGCCGAGCGCTGTTCTTGTCCGGCAAGAGAGCAGAGAGGGCTAGGGTTCTCCCGCAAACGGTGAACCACTCACCCTCCCACGCTTGCAGCGTGGGCCCCTCCCTCTCTCAAAGAGAGAGGGATTCACTCACCGCATCGCCGCCCGGATCCGTGCCGCCATGGCCTCCAGGTCCTTCGGGTCGGCCTTGGCGTTTTCGGCCAGGTAGGCGGGCTTGCCGGCGATGCGGGGGATCACGTGGACGTGCAGGTGCGGCACGCTTTGGCCCACGCCGTTGTTCTGGATGATCATGAAGCCCTCCAGGCCCAGCGCCTCGACCTCGGCGCGGCCCACGCGCTGGACGACGGCCATGACCTTGGCGAGGTCGGCGGGGTCCATCTCCAGGATGTTGCGGGCCTTGGAGGTCTTGGAGATCACCAGCACGTGGCCGGGCTCCATCGGGGCCTGGTCCATGAAGGCCAGGACGTCCGCGTCCTCGTAGACCTTATAGGCCGGCAGCTCGCCGCGGAGGATCCGCGCGAAGGGGTTGCGCTCGTCATAGGGCGCGACCAGCGGGATCTGGGCGCCGGCGGGCGTGATGGTCGGGTCGAAGCGGGCCAGCCAGCGCAGGACCTCGCTCGTGAGCGCGACGCGCGAGTCCGAGAAGCTGTGGTCGGTCGCGTACTGAGCCTCGACCACGGCGCCCGGATGGGCCTCCCGCGCGGCCTTGGCCAGGGTGGCGGTGACCGCCCCGATGCCGCGCTCGGCGCCGATCATCAGCACCGGGCGCTCGGCGATGGTCCGCGACAGGGAAACGAGGTCGAGCTTGGCGCGGTCGCGGGCGATCTCGGCGATCAGGGCCTCCGGACTGGTCCCGGCCAGGGGGACGGTGTCGGGGGCGATCTCCTTGGCCAGGACCTTGGGGGCGGTCTTGGCGAAGTAGTCGTCGCCGCCGATGTTCCAGGCGTCGATCAGGATGGTCCCGGCCACCGCCGAGGGCCGCGCGGCCGAGGCGCTAGCGGCCATGAACCCGCCCATGCTGTGGCCGGCGACGACGATCCGCTTGGGGTCGATCCGGTACTTGGCCACGTTGGCGGGGGCGGTGAGAAAGTCGATGGCGGCCTGCGCGTCCGTCCGCGCGTGGGCGAAGCTGAACGCTCCCCCGCTGCCCCACGATCCGCGATAGTTGATCCGCAGCACGTTCCAGCCGGCCCGGCGCACGGCCTGCATCAGGTCGACATTGGTCTCGTTGCCCGGGAAGCCGTGCAGGAACAGCATCGTCGGATGCGGCGCCTCGCCCGAGGCGACGTACATCACCGCGTTGATCTTCGAGCCCGCCACGTCGATCTGGAACGCGGCGAGGTCGGCCGGGTGGGCCTTGTCCTTGGCCGGATCGGCCACCACGGCCCGGGGCGTCGGCGGCGCCTTCAGCTCGGCGAAGGCCGGCGAGGCGAAGGCCAGGACAAGCGCGGTCAGGGCGGCGAGGGGGCGGTTCATTGGCGGCGAGGGTCCGGCTGCTTTTTGGCGAGCTTAAGCTGTAAGGCGCGGCGGCGACACCTTCTGTCAGCAGCGCCCCCTCCGTCTCGTCGCTTCGCGCCGATCCACCTCCCCCGCGAGCGGGGCAGGAGGGACGCGGTTTCCTCCTCACCCGTGCAACGGGGGAGGTGGCGCGCGGCGCAGCCGCGTGACGGAGGGGGCGCAACGCCAACCCTGTTGAAATCCCCCGCCGTTTCGTCTATACGGCCCGCCGTCTTCGACGGAGTCCGCTCCGCTGGAGAACCTGTTTGAGAACTACGGGGCGTGGGGTCACCAACGCCGTAACCGAGGAAGAGCCCTTCCTCGCCGTCGGGAGACAGGGATAGAGACGCCAAGGTCTCCTGCTCGCGACCCCTTCCTCTGGAGGGGATGTCCGAGACCGGAGCGCGGCCGACTTTCCTTGGAACAGGCATATGCGACTCGCACGCGGGAGCAATTCCGCATGGGACCGCATCTGGCTGCCGGAATGGTCCGGCCGCTGCTAACTGAGTAGGAGACCGCAATGGACCGCGCTCAAAAGCAGGAGTCGATTGAATCGCTGAAAAGCGTGTTCAACGACGCCGGCGCTGTCGTCGTGACCCACTACATGGGTCTGACCGTTGCGGAAATGACCGACCTTCGTCTTCGCCTCCGCAAGGAAGGCGCCGCGATCAAGGTTGTGAAGAACACCCTGGCCCTCAAGGCTCTGGACGGCAAGCTTGGTGACAAGGGCGAAAAGCTCTTCACCGGCCCGGTCGCCATCGCCTACGGCCCGGACGCTGTTTCGGCCGCCAAGATCGCGGTCGCGTACGCCAAGGAAAACGACAAGCTCAAGGTTGTCGGTGGCGTGCTCGATCAGACCAACGTGCTGGACGAAAACGGCGTGCGCGCTCTGGCGACCCTGCCGTCGCTGGACGAACTGCGTGGCAAGCTCATCGGCCTCATCCAGGCTCCGGCGACCAAGATCGCTGGCGTCCTGCAGGCCCCGGCTGGCCAGCTGGCTCGCGTTTTCAACGCCTACGCGACCAAAGACGCCGCGTAACGGTCATCCCCGCATCTATCCCAATCTCTCTAAGGAACTGACACATGTCGAAGCTCGAAAAGCTGGTTGAAGAACTGTCCACCCTGTCGGTGCTGGAAGCCGCTGAACTGTCGAAGCTGCTGGAAGAAAAGTGGGGCGTCTCGGCCGCCGCTCCGGTCGCTGCTCCGGCCGCCGGTGGTGCTGGTGGCGGCGCTGCTGCTGCTGCTGAAGAAAAGACCGAATTCAACGTCGTGCTGGTGGAAGCTGGCGCCCAGAAGGTCGGCGTCATCAAGGCCGTCCGCGAAATCACCGGCCTGGGCCTGAAGGAAGCCAAGGACCTGGTCGAAGGCGCTCCGCAGAACGTCGTCGAGAACGTCTCGAAGCAACAAGCCGAAGAGATCTCGAAGAAGCTCACGGAAGCCGGCGCCAAGATCCAAATCAAGTAATTCGGTCCGCGCCTCGCGCGCGGAACGGGTTCCTTTTGGACCTGCCGAAGCGGCCTCGGAGGGAAACCTCCGGGGCCGTTTTCTTTTGGGCGGTGGTGGGTGTTCGCGTGGGGCGCTCCCAGCGCTAAGCTAAGTTCCATGGACAAGCTTGAAATCGCCCGCCGGCAACTCGGAACGGCGCTTGCGCTGTTTTTGAATGATGGTGACCCAGTCTCCGTTCACTGCTTGGCGTGCGGTGGTGGCGAAGTAGCCGAAACCTTGACCGAGAGGGCGGGCGGGGAGCCGTTTTCAGCTCATGCGCTTGGAGTCGTCCCTGATCTCACGAAGCGCAGCTTGCGGGAAATGCGAAACCGTTACTGGAATGCCTTTAAGCATGCTCTGGACCATGCCGGTATGGAGCGCCAAGACGAAGAAATTCTTGAGCAGTTTAGCGATGAGAAGAACGATCACGTTCTATTTGTCGGTTGGTACGACTTGGCTCTTGCGGCAGGAAAGATGCCTGTCGAGGCTCAAGCTTTCCAAGCGTGGTATTTTGCGCGCTTTCCTGAAAAGTTGGCTGATGAATGCGACCCCGCCGTTTACGACGCCATATTCCCAGATTTAAATTCGCTTACGCGGGCAGACCAGAAGACTCGCTTGCGTGAGGCTATCGCAAGAGCTCGCCTTAATGACGAGGTGATGAGCCACATTAAGAATGATCGGGATCCTCTTATTTTGCCGATTGCGTGACTTTCACTGCAGCTAGCTTATGCACTTGTCGCCACTCGACCTCCCCAGGTCGGGGCGAGCCTTACATCTCTTGGAGGCTGGAGCGTGCGGGGCTGATCAGGTCAGTCAAGGACGACGCTGCGCGTCGCCGCGGCGCGGTCGCCGGAGGCGATCCTTGAGTGACCTGATCAGCCCCGCGATCGTCTCGCCGTGAGATGTAAGGATGGCTCCCGTCCTGGCGGGACGGCGTGCTGACTGGCGGGTGCGAGTTCCAGAAGATCCTCCCCCGTGTCACGGGGGAGGATCTTTACGAGCGTTCGCGGCGCTCTATCATCCGC
>CAKZJK010000483.1 GCA_936942565.1 uncultured Caulobacter sp.
TCCAGGATCTCGGCCGGGCACTCCGGGTGGGCCAGGACTTCCGCGCCCGGCCAGGCCGCGCGCATGTCGGCGATGTCCTGGGCGGTGAAGCGCTTGTGCACTTCGCAGTGACCGGCCCAGGCGATGATCTTGACGTCCGTCTGGCGCGCCACGTTGCGGGCCAGGAACTCGTCGGGGATCAGGATGACCTTGTCGGTCCCCCATTCCTTGGCGGCCCACTCGACGACCTGCACGGCGTTGGCGCTGGTGCAGCAGATGTCGGTCTCGGCCTTCACGTCGGCCGTGGTGTTGACGTAGGTCACCACCGGCACGCCGGGATAGCGCTGCTTGATCAGCCGCACGTCCGCGCCCGTGATCGACGAGGCCAGCGAGCAGCCGGCCTTCAGGTCGGGGATCAGGATCTTCTTCTGGGGCGACAGGACCTTGCTGGTCTCGGCCATGAAGTGCACGCCGGCCTGGACGATGATCGTCGCGTCGCTCTTGGCGGCCTCCTTGGCTAGGGCCAGGCTGTCGCCCACGAAGTCGCCCACGCCGTGGAAGATGTCCGGCGTCATGTAGTTGTGGGCCAGGATGGCGGCGTTCTTCTCGCGCTTGAGACGGTTGATCTCGGCGATCAGCGGCGCCTGCGTCCGCCACTCCAGCGGCGTGACGTGGTGCTTGACCTTGTCCCAGACCGGCGCGGTCTCCGCCTCGATCGCGGCGGTGAACTCAAGCGGGGCAAACCCGTCGGCCATCTGATCCTCCGTTATGCTCAAAGTGAGCATTTCCAGGGCCTCAAAAAACGCCGGGGCCCATCTCGGGCCTCCGACGTCGGGGTTATGCTGAAACTGAGCATAACTGACGAGACAGATATAGCGCTTAACGGCGCGAATGCAAACCCGCCGCTAGGGCGGGCCGCGCAGAGGGGGCTGGAGGGCGAGGCGGCGCGCCTCACCCGCGCCAGGGCGTGACCACGATCGGCGCGGCCTGGATGGCCAGGTCGCGGGCGTTGAACGCCGGCGGCTTGCCGTGCTCGAAGACCATGGGCAGCAGCGAGGCCATGGTGACATTGAAGGTCCGCAGGACCGCCGGGCGATCCAGGAACGGCCGCAGCCCCTGGCCAAAGCCCGCCCAGGCCGCGCTGCACGGCGCGCCCACCAGCATGAAGGTCCCGGCCAGCAGCGGCACGATCGTCCACGAGCCGCCCTCGGGGGCGTAGGTCGTCACCGCGCCCAGGGCCATGGCCCACGCCTTGGGATTGACCCATTGGAACGCCGCGGCCTGGAGGAAGGTCATCGGCTGGCTCGCGGCCTGGCGGTCGCTGACCTTGTCCGAGGTCCCGATCTTCCAGGCCAGCCACAGCATGTACGCCGCCCCGACCCAGCGCAGGATCTCATGCAGCACCGGCAAGGCCTTGAACACGCCGCCCAGGCCGAAACCCATGCACAGCACCATGAAGACCAGGCCGCAGCTGATCCCCAGGATGTGCAGCACCGTGCGGCGGAAGCCGAAGTTCGCGCCCGACGCCAGCAGCATCATGTTGTTGGGGCCCGGCGTGCCGGCCGTGGCGAAGCAGAACAGGACATAGGCGAGCAACAGTTCGGCGGTCATGGCGATCTCCTTGTCTCGATCGGAGAGGGGTCTCGATCGGAGAGGGCGGAATGTCACCGTGATGATTTCGATTGTATCGAGAGTCAAATTGCATATTGTCACCATGACAATAACGGAGGCTTGGCGTGATTTCGGCCTGGACGCCCCACATTCCCGGCGGTGACGGCCCCCTGTACGAGCGGCTGGTGGCGGCGCTACGGGCCGACATCGCCTCGGGCGCCCTATCGGCCGGCGCGCGCTTGCCGCCGCAACGAGACCTGGCCTATCGCCTCGGGATCGGCCTTGGCACCGTCACCCGCGCCTATGTCGAGGCCGAGAAGGCGGGGCTGGTCAGCGCCCATGTCGGGCGGGGCAGCTTCGTGAACGCGCCGGCCGATCATCGCGCGCCGGTCCGCGAGGGGCCGATCAACCTGGCCCAGAACATCGCGCCCGCCGGCCCCGCCGCCAGCCGGATCGCCGAGGCCATGGCGCGCCTGCGCCGGCGGCCGGACCTGCTGGAGCACCTGGCCTACGCCCCGGCGGCGGGGCACGAGGCCCAGCGGCGGGCCGGGGCGCGGTGGCTGGCCAGGTTCGGCGGCTTCGCGGGCGAGGAGTGGTCAAGGCTGGTTTGCTGCAGCGGCGCCCAGCACGGCCTGGCCCTGGCCATGGGGGCGATCGCGCGTCCCGGCGACGCCGTCCTCTGCGAGGCCTCGACCTATAACGGCGTCAAGGCGCTGGCGGCGCACATGGGGCTGCGCCTGAAGGGCGTGGCGCTGGACGAGGAGGGGCTGCGCCCCGACGCGCTGGAGGCGGCGGCGAAGGCGACCGGCGCGCGGGTGCTGTCGGTCATCCCCACGCTGCAGAACCCGACCGGCCGGATCATGAGCGTCTCGCGGCGCGAGGCGATCGCGGCCGTGGCCCGGCGTCTCGACCTGACGATCATCGAGGACGACATCTACGCCGCCTACGCCCCCGACGCGCCGCCGCCCCTGGCCTTGCTGGCGCCGGAGCGGACCTTCCACGTCTCGGGCGTGTCCAAGACCCTGGGGCCGGGCCTGCGCGCCGGCTTCCTGGTCGCCCCCACGGAGGCCGCGTTCGAGCGGGTGCTGGACGCCGTGCGCGCCCTGACCTACGCGCCGTCGGGGTTCGGCGGGCTCGTCGCCACCCAGTGGATCGAGGACGGCGCGGCCGACCAGATCGTCGCCGAGGTCCGCGAGGAGGCCGCCGCGCGGCTATCCCTGGCGCGCGAGATCCTGGGCCCGGCGATCGAGCGGCCGCGCTCGGACTGCGCCCCCCACGTCTGGCTGCCGATGAGCGAGTTGGAAGCCGAGCGCCTGGCCGGCCGCGCTCTGCGCGGCGGGGCCGAGGTCACGCCGCCCGACGCCCCGATCGTCGAGCCTGGCCTCGTCACCGGCGTCCGCGTCTGCCTGGGCGCGACTCCCGATCGCCAGACCCTGCGCCGGGGCCTGGAGATCGTCGCGGGCGCGCTGTCCAGCGAGGTGGGCGAGCGGTCGCGGGCGGTGATCTAGAGGCGGGGAAGCGCCCCCTCCGTCACGATGCGTATCCGCATCGCGCCACCTCCCCCGCTTCGCGAGGGAGGATGAGTTTCCTCCTCAACCGTAGCGCAGCGTGCGGGGGAGGTGTCGCGGCGCCGATAGGCGGCGTGACGGAGGGGGCGCGGGCATCGTCGTCACCAGAGCAGCGTCTTCACCCAGGTCGAGCCGTCCGGCGCGACCGAGACGTTCTTGACCACCACTTGGCTGTCCTTGGCCAGCCAGAAGGTCGAAGGCTTCCATTCGGGATGGTTGTAGTCGGTGGTCACCACCCAGCAGTCGACCTCGCCGCCGGCCGAGCTGGTCAGTGTCTCGCTGCCCACGACCTTGAACAGATAGGCCGCCGGGGCGTCGCCGCCCGGATGGTGGAAGACGACCTGGGCCTCGTAGCCCTTGGCCAGCGGCAGGGCTTGGAGGAACTCCATGTCGGTCTCGAAATTGAAGGCCGGCTGAGGCGAGGCCATGTCGTAGGCGGCCTGGGCGTTGCCCGGCAGATCCTTGAGGCCGACGATCCGGTCGGGCTTGAAGTCGAAGCCCTCGATCTTGGTCTGGCCGTCCTTTCCGGTGGTCCGACGCTCGTGGCTGTAGGGGCGGAAGGTGCCGAGCTCGAACCAGGAGTCGAGGCGCTTGACTGTCCCTGGCGTCGCCCCGTCCCAATGCTGGACGATGCGCAGGCGCTTGACCCCGGTCGCGTCGGGCTCGACGCGGATCTCGCGGGTCCAGACGTCCAGTGGGGTGATGGTGTCACCCATCTGGCGATAGCGCAGGTAGCGGTGCGTGGCCGGCTTGATCTTGTCGAACCGCGCTAGCGTCTGGCCGACCGGCACGGGCGTCGGCGCGGCCGAGGCGGCGGTCGACGCGACGAGCGCCAAGGCGAGCGCGGCGCCGGCGGCCGCGCGGAACAGGAACGACATCGAAAACCCCTCGGAGGATAGCGGCGGCATGTGAGCGCGCCCCGAGGCCGAGAGCTACTTAAGGTTCGGTAATGCCCCCCCTAGAGCGCCTTCTCCAGCACCACGAAGGCCAGGTCGTCGCGCTGGGGCTGGCCGAAGCGTTCGTCGCCATAGGGGAACGGTTGGGTCTCGCCGGTCGGGGCGTAGCCGCGGCGCTGGTACCAGGCGATCAGGGTGTCGCGGACCGAGATGACGGTCATCCGCGTCCGCGTTCCGCCGCGCGCCTTCGCGTGCGCCTCGCAGGCCTCGAGCATGGCGCGGCCCAGGCCGCCGTCCTGGCGCAGGGGCGAGACGGTGACCATGCCCACGTACCAGGTCTCGCCGTCGGTGGGCTCGACCCAGGCGCAGGCATGGGGCTTGGCGTCAGGCCCGTCGCGGAAGGTCAGGATGGCCGAGCCCGGCTTGGCGGCGAGATCGGCGCGCAGGGTCTCTTCGTCCGTGCGCTGCCCGCCCAGCAGATAGCTCTCGCTGGTCCAGCCCTGGGTCGCCAGCTCCCCGCGATAGGCCGAGTTCACCAGGGCGGCGATGTCGGCGAGTTCGTGCTCTTGGGCGAGGAGGGGCTGCATGGCGCGGTTCTAGCCGGACCCGAAGGGAGAAGCCAAGCGCGCGAAGGCCCTCAAGTCTCGGACGGGCCGCTAGCGCCTTCGCATCTTCCGCCACGCCCCGCCGGTCATGCGCTTCACGGCGCCGGCCTCGCGGCGGATGAACTCCCAGGGGTGGAAGGCCAGGCCCACGGTGTCGGCCATCGCCGCGCCGCGCGCGCCCATCGGCTGCTCTGGACCGGTGGTGGAGTCGACGGCGGTCTGATGCTCGATCTCGGCGTTCAGCTCGGCGCCGATCAGGATCGCCATGATCGAGAACCAGACCCAGACCATGAAGGCGATGATCGCGCCCAGCGGGCCGTAGGTCGCGTCGTAGTGGGCGATCTGGTTGACGTAGACCGAGAAGCCCAGCGACCCGAGCAGCCAGCCGGCCGAGGCCGTGATCGCGCCGATCCACACCCATCGCCATCGCGCCTGGGCCCGGCTCGGCGCGAAGCGATAGAGCACGGCGAAGGCGACGGCGGTCATGGCCATCACCATCAACCAGCGGATCGGGGCCCAGTAGCCGTCCAGGGCGGACAATCGCGCGGCCTTCAGCAGCCAGGGCGTGACGATCAGCACCGCCGACACCGCGACGGCGTAGACCAGGGCGCAGAAGGTGAAGGCGTAGCTGAGCAGGGTGCGTCGCACGATGTGGCGCTTCTCTTCCTCGTCATAGGCGATGTTCAGCCCGTCGAAGAGGTTGCGCATGCTGACATTGGCGCTCCAGATCGACAGCAGCAGCGAAAACCCGAACGCCACGCCCAGCTCGGCCTCGCCCTGGCTGGCCAGCCTGCGCATCTGCTCGCCGACGATCTGGACGACGCTGGGCGGGAAGACGCCGGCCATGTCGCGCAGCTGCGCCTCGACCGTCCGCACGTCGGCGAACAGGCCGTAGAGCGAGACGAAGGCGCCGATCGCCGGGATCAGCGCCAGAAGAGTGAAGAAGGTGACGCCGCCGGCGACGGCCGGCAGGCGGTCGACGGTGATCTCGCGCCAGGTGCGCCAGACGATGTCGCGCCAGCCCAGCAAGGGAATGTGCGCCGGATGTCGCGCGGCGCGGCCTCGGCGAGGCTCGGCGGCGTCGAATTCGTGCGGCGGCATCGTCCGGGCCTCGGAAAGGCCGGGCGGATCGACCAGCTCGGTCTCGACCCGCTTGCGGGGCAGGGCGAACGGCGCGGCGGCCAGCAGCAAGATCCACGGCGCCAGGTGGTAGGGCCTCGACTTCAGCCAGGACAGGATGGGACGTGGGCTAGCGTCGGCCATGGAGCGCCTCCGAGCCTGCAAGAACCCCGATCGCGTCGCTCCGTTCCAGCCCCAGGGCCAGCCCCGGGCCAGCCAAGCCTTGCCATGGGGCGAGTCGAGCCGGATGTTGCCGCGTCATGGACGCCAAGATCGCCTCGCTCTACCGCCATCCCGTCAAGGGCTTCACGCCCGAGCGGCTGACCTCGACCGTGCTGGAGGCGGGGGCGTGCTTTCCCTGCGATCGGCTGTACGCCGTGGAGGACGGGCCCAGCGGCTTCGACCCGGCCGCGCCGGCGCACATCTCGAAAATGAAGTTCACGGTCCTGGCCAAGATCCCGGCGGTGGCCCGGGCGCGGACCGCCTATGACGAGGCCAGCGGCGTGCTCTCCGCCAAGGCCGAGGGCCATCCGGACTTCGCCGGGGACCTGCGGACGGCCGCCGGCCGCGCGGCGTTCGAGGCCTGGTTGGCGGAC
>CAKZJK010000484.1 GCA_936942565.1 uncultured Caulobacter sp.
AGCCAGGACGGTCTCGGCGGCCTGGGCGGCGAGATCCACCGCGGCGGCCTTGACGTCGGCGGCGGCTTGCGCCTCGGCCTGAGCGATCTTGCGTTCGGCCATCTCGGCGCGGCGCTTGATCTGCTCCTCGAGCTTTTCCTTGGCTTCCTCGGCCAGACGCTTGGCGTCGGCCTTGGCGGCGTCCATCATCGCGACGGCTTGGCGCTCGGCCTCCTCGCGCTGGGCCTTCACGTCCGCGAGCAGGGCCTGGGCCTCTTCCCGCAGTTGCTGGGCTTCGTCGAGCTCGGCCTTGATCTTGGCCGAGTAGTTGTCGAGCGCGCCGAACAGCGCGCCCGGCAGGACCTTCAGGAAGACCAGCAGGCCGAAGAAGACGACCAGCGCCACCAGAACCCAGAATTCCGGGTTCGACAGGCTGAACAGGGATTCGTGTTCCATCTTCAGTCCCTTAGGCCAGAGCCGACTTGAGCTCGGCGGCGGTGGCCGCCTTGCCGGTCAGCTTCTCGACGATCGCGCCGGCGGCGTCCTGGGCCACCACGCGGACCTGGCTCATGGCCTGGTCGCGAGCGGTCTGGATCGAAGCCTCGGCCGCGGCCAGCTTCTCGGCCAGGACGGCCTCTTCCTTGGCCTGACGCTCGGCGGCTTCGGCCGAAGCCTTGGCCTTGGCGTCCGCCGCGGTCTTCTGGGCCTTGGCGCGCGCCTCGGCCACCTCGGCGGCGGCCGCGCGAGCCTGAGCCTCGGCCTCGTCCTTCAAGCGACGGGCGTCGGCGATGTCGCCGGCGATCTTGGCGCCGCGTTCCTCGATCGCGCCGCTGACGCGGGGCAGGAGGCCCTTGGACAGCACCGCGTAAAGCACGGCGAAGATGAGCAGGAGCCAGACGATCTGACCGCCCCAGTGCTCGAACTGCAGCTGCGGAAGACCGCCGCCGCCTTCGTGGCCCTTCGGGGCTTCCGTCGTCTCGGTCGTGCCTTGATGTTCCGTCGCCATGGGCGAAGGCGCCTCTCAGCTATTGCGCTTGGAGCGGGCCGAGGTCCGGCCCGCTCCAGGAAGCGCGAGAAAACAGAAACTGGGGCGCGTCGCTTCCGATGAAGCGCCGCGCCCCAGGGATCGGATTACGAGAACAGGATCAGGAAGGCGATAACCAGGGCGAAGATGCCCAGAGCTTCCGTCAGGGCCATGCCCAGGAACAGCATCGGGCGCTCTTGAGCGGCGGCCGTCGGGTTGCGCAGGGCGCCTTGGAAGTAGTTGCCGAACATCACGCCCAGGCCCACGCCCGCGCCGATCATGCCGAGCATGGCCAGACCAGCGCCGATGTACTTAGCAGCAGCAGCGTCCATGATAGAGACTCCTTGAGAAGGGTATTGGTTGAAAGACTAAAGGTTGATCAGTGGCTGTCGAGGTGCACGACGTCGTTGATGTAGACGCATGCGAGCACCGCGAACACGAAGGCCTGAAGGAAGGCCACCATGAACTCGAGGGCCGTCAGGGCGACGACCGAGGTCAGAGCCAAGGCCGAACCGGCCCAGCCCAGCACGCCGAGACCGCCCAGGGCGATCACGAAGCCGGCGAAGATCTTCAGAACCACGTGGCCGCCCAGCATGTTGCCGAACAGACGAAGGCCCAGGGTGATCGGACGGATCAGGAACGACAGGATCTCGATCGGCACCAGCAGGATGTAAAGCACCGGCGGCACGCCCGACGGCGCGAACAGCTTGAAGAACTTCAGGCCGTTCTTGGCGAAGCCGACGGCGACCACCGTCAGGATGACCATCAGGCCCAGGGTCAGGGTCACGGCCAGCTGCGAGGTCGCGGTGAAGACCAGGAACATGCCCTGCATGTTCATGAACAGCACGAACGCAAACAGCGTGAAGATGAACGGCAGGAACTTCTTGCCGTCGTGGCCGATGATCGATTCCGCGAGGCCGTCGACAAGGCCGTACAGCATCTCGCCCACCGCCTGCAGGCGCCCCGGCACCACGGCCTTGCGCGCGGCCAGGCTGTAGAAGGCGATGATCAGCAGGGCGGCCGACATCATGGCGGCCACGGAATTGGTGATCGAAAGATCGATCGCGCCCAGGCCCGGAACGGTCACGGTGGGCAGTTCCACGATCTTCTGGATCTGGAACTGGTGCATCGGATCGGCCATCGGCCCTAGTCTCTCTTCTGCTTGGGGACGGTAGGCCCGTCTCCCGTGTCTCCGTCGGCCTTCCCCGGAACCGGAGACGGGGCCGACGCCTGCGCGCTCAGTTTCATCGCCTTGCGGACGATGGAGAAAATCGCGATCCCCAGGCCGATCAGCAGACCGCCGACCGTACCCCAGGGGCTCGTGTGGACGTAGTGGTCGAGCAGCCAGCCGAAGCCGAGACCCACCAAAACGCCCCCGATCAGGTCCGCCAGCAGACGGTAGCCGTCCTGCTGGGCCCTCTCGGACTGAGCCTTGACCGGCTTTTCCGCCGCCCTCCGCGCCTCAAATGCGGCGAGCCGAGCGTCGAGGCTCCGCTGAGCCTTGTCGTTCGGTTCGTCGGCCTTGGGCATGGGAAGCGGCAGGTCCGAAAGCGCCGAGGACGCGCCATAAAAAAGCGCTTTTCCGGCCGGCTTGATCGGCGCGGAACCTATAGACCTCGCCGCGGTGCGTCAAGGTGACCGCTTCGCGAGGCAAGTAGCCGGAATATTTGAGGAATTCGCCTTCCCCTACGTCCAGCGGGCAAAACCGACCCCAATCTTCTCGCGGCGGCGGCCGGACGCCCTCTTAAAGATCGGGAACGACTTCCTATCTAGCGAACGTTCTTTCGCCGCCGCTCCCGTGGAGCCTGTCCGATTTGAATGGAAGATCCAAATCGGGTGAACAGGCTCCAGCTCTTAGGAGTTAGGGCGCGTTCGAGCGGTTTAACCGCACACACTTAAACCTAACGCGCCCTAGGCACGGAGCCGCGAGCCTCGATGACGCATTGATTTTTCCGTCGATCTGGGCTTTAGAGCCGCCGCCTCCAAATAACACGAAGATTCATGTCGCACTTGAAGAACACCGGATTCGCCGATCGTATTTCCGCCCAGCAGGAAGCCAAGAAGGCCATGCTGGCTAAGTTCAAGGCCAAGCCGACCATCCAGGACCCCGATTTCGACAAGCGCGAAGAGCAACGCGCCGCCGAACTCGAAGCCGTCCGCGCCGCCCGGGCCGAAGCCAAGGAAAAGGCCCGTCTCGAAGCCCTGGCTCGCCAGGAAGAGCTGATGGCCGCCAAGCGCGCCGAGCGTAAGGAGCGCAAGGCGCTCGAAGCTGCCGAAATGCGCGTGCGCAAGGAAGAAAAGGCCAAGGAGCGCGACGAGCTGCGCGCCCTAGGCAAGGCGACCAACAGCAAGCAGTCGCGCGCCCAGCAATGGGGGCACCTGCTGGGCTAATGATCAAGGGGCCCTTTGAGGCCCCTTTTTCTTTGCCTGACGGGTCGAACGAGACCATGAGCCGCTCATGGTTTCCTTGCACGTCATCGCCAGCCTGTTCGTGATCGCCGCCCTCGCCGGGGCGCTGGACGCCATCGCCGGCGGCGGCGGGCTCGTGACCCTGCCCGCCCTGCTGTTGGCGGGCCTGTCGCCGGTTCAGGCGCTGGGCACCAACAAGCTGCAGGGCGCCGTCAGCGCCCTCTCCTCGACCAGCGCTTTCGCCCGGCGCGGTCTGATCGATTGGAAGACCGCCTGGCCGGTCGCCCTGGCAGCCGCGATCGCCGGCCTCTGCGGCGCCCTCTGCGCCAGCCTGCTGTCGCCCCAGCTGCTGCGGGCGATCGTGCCGGTGCTGCTGATCGCCATCGCCCTCTATTTCGGCTTCTCGCGCGCCCTCAAGAGCGAGGACGTGACTCCGCGCATGGCGCTGATCCCGTTCGCCTGCTTCGTGACGCCGCTGGTCGGCTTCTATGACGGAATCTTCGGGCCCGGCGCCGGCGCTTTCTACATGGTCTCGATCGTCACCCTGTTGGGCTACGGCGTCCTGAAGGCCACCGCCCACACCAAGCTCGCCAACGCCGCCAGCAATCTCGGCAGTCTGACCCTTTTCGCGCTGAAGGGCGTGGTCATCTGGCCGGTGGGTCTGGCCATGGCGGCCGGGGCGTTCATCGGCGCGCAGGTGGGGTCGCGGCTGGCGATGCGGTTCGGGCCCAAGCTGATCCGGCCGCTGCTGGTGGTGATCTCTTGCGCGATGGCGGTGAAGCTGCTGGCCGATCCGGCCAATCCGCT
>CAKZJK010000485.1 GCA_936942565.1 uncultured Caulobacter sp.
ATACGCAGCACGCATGAGCCGCCGCATCAAGCGAACCCAGAGCCGATCCGACCGTCCGACCGACCGCCGCAAGAGTGAGCGGCCGAAGGCCGAGGCTGCCCGCAGCAAAGGCGCGCCGGCCAAGCGCGAGGCCGCAAAGCGTGCACCGGTGGAGCGGGATGGCGAGCGTCCGCGGCGCGACCGGTTCGCCGGTGAGCGCGAGGCGGCACCGCGTGGCGAGTTCGGCCGCGGCAAAGGCGAGCGCAGCCGTGCGCCGCGGGCGGAGCGTGAGGATCGTCGCGACAGTTTTGAGCCGCGCGAGCGGCCGCCGGCCAAGCGTTCCGGCGCCGGTAAGCCCCCACGTTTCGGCGCGGAGCGTGCCGAGCGCAAGCCGCCCGTTGCCGCGCCGCCGCCGAAGAAGGCCGAGCCGGAAACGCCGCTGCTGCCGACCAAGGTGCAGACCGTCGTCGTGACCGCCGACGAGAACAACATGCGCGTCGACCGCTTCCTGGAAGCGCGCTTTGGCGTGACCGAGCCGAACATCGCGCCCTGGCGGCGCGCGGTCTGCGGCGACCTGACCACCTGCTTCGACTTCAAGACGCCGAACGCCAAGCCCTTCGCGCCCCTGCCGCCGACGGCCGAGGCCGCAAAGCGCGCCAACGCCCTCTCCCGCACCAAGCCGCCGACGCCGACGACGGTGGTCGCGCCGGTCCAGGCCAAGGGCGCGCGGCCCTCCCGGGCCCTCCCCTACGCCCTGAGCGTCGACGCAGATGTCCGCGACGGCGCCGCGCGGCTGACCCTGGCCAACACCGGCCAGCAGGCCGCCGTGCTGCATGTCTACGACCGCCTGCGTCTGGACGCGGTTCCGCGTCGCTACACTCTGGCGCCGGGCGCGAGCCTGGAGGACGCCTGGCCGGCCGGCGCCTACGACCTGTGGGTGCTGGGGCCGAACGGCTTCCATCGCCGCTTCGCGGGGACCAGCGAAGGCGTCGAGATCACCGCACGGGCCGACGGCGACGCCTTGCTGGTCAGCGCGGTCAACAACGGCCAGGAGCCCCGCGCTCTGATCGTGGAGGTTCTGGACGGCGAGCGCCTGAACGTGGCGCTGGCGCCGGGCGAGACCCGCTCGAAGGCCTTCCCGACCCGCCAGGGCTGGTACGACATCACCGCCCGCCTCGACGGCGCCCCGGCCTGGCTGCGGCGCGTCTCGGGGCGGCTCGAGACCGGCAAGGACTCGATCAGCGACCCCTGGATGGGCGGTCCGGCGGTGTTGAAGGTCTAGCGGCGCCAGAGGCTTCGCGCCGCGTGAAATGACAGTCTAGTCTGGCGGCGCATCCAAGGATTCGCCGCCATGACCCTTCGCCACGCCGCCTCCCTCGCCGCCCTCGCCCTGGCCCTGACGGCCGCGCCCGCGATGGCCGCGCCGAAAGCCGACCCGGCCAAGACCGTCGGCAAGATCGTCGCCTGGCCTTCAAGACCGCCGTCGCCAAGCTGGACGCCGACTACGACCGCACGGTCGCCGACATCATCAACCTGACCGAGATCCCCGCCCCGCCCTTCAAGGAGGAAAAGCGGGCAAAGGCCTATCTCGAGATGCTGAGGGCCCACGGTCTGACCAATGTCGAGATGGACGCCGAGGGCAATGTCATGGGCGTGCGGCCCGGGACGGCGACCAAGGGCGCGGGACCGTTCGTGGTCATCGCCGCCCACCTGGACACCGTCTTCCCCGAAGGCACGGACGTGAAGGTCAGGCGCCAGGGGACCAAGCTGATGGCGCCCGGCATCGGCGACGACACCCGCGCCCTCTCCACCCTGCTGGCCTATCTGCGGGCCATGGACGCGGCCGGGATCAAGACCAAGAAGGACATTCTCTTCGTCGGCAATGTCGGCGAGGAAGGTCCCGGCGACCTGCGCGGCGTCCGCTATCTGTTCAACAAGGGTCCCTACAAGGGTCGGATCAGCGCCTTCTTCTCGATGGACGGCGCCAATCCCGAGCAGATCGTCGACCGGGGCACGGGCTCCAAGCGCTATCGCGTGACCTTCTCGGGTCCCGGCGGCCACAGCTATGGCGCGTTCGGCATCGTCAATCCGATGGTGGCCATGTCCCAGGCCGTGACCGACCTCTATGCGATCCAGCCGCCCAAGACCCCCAAGACCACCTATTCGGCCAGCGTCACGGGCGGCGGCACCTCGGTGAACTCGATCCCGCACGACGTCTTCATGGAGTTCGACATGCGCTCTGAAAGCGCGGCCGAGCTCGCCAAGCTGGACCAGTCGCTGATCGGGATCCTGGACAAGGCCGTGGCCGGCGAGAACGCCGCCCGATCGACCAAGGCCGGCTCGGTCAGCTACACGGCCAAGGTGATCGGCGAGCGGCCCGCGGGCGCCACCCCGGACACGGCCGAGATCTCGGTCCTGACCCAGGCGGCGATCACGGCCCTCGGCTACAAGCCCGTGCGGGAGGCCGGTTCGACGGACGCCAACATCCCGATGAGCCTGGGCGTGCCGGCCCTGACGATCGGCGCTGGCTTCCTGGGCGGTCGCGCCCACGCCCTCGACGAGTGGATCGACACCGAGAAGGCCCCGACGGTGAAGGGCATGAGCGTGGGCCTGGCCGCCCTGCTGGCCGTGGCGGGGGTAGAGTAGGCCTTACCGCGACGCGGTCTTGGCTTGGCCTAGGTCGGCGGCGGCGAGCTTGGGCGTGTCCAGGACCGTTCCGCCGTCGGCCAGCAGGCGGTCGATGCGGGTCTTTTGGGACTTGAAGGCGGCCAGCTCCGAGCCGGCCAGCACCGTGCCTTGCGGCACCTTGGCGCCGATCGGATTGACCCGCTGGCCCCGCTGCCAGATCTCGTAGTGAAGGTGCGGACCGGACGCCAGGCCCGTCGAGCCGACATAGGCCACGACCTGGCCCTGACGGACCTTCATGCCGGGGCGGATGCCCGGCGCGTAGCGCGAGATGTGGCCGTAGCCGGTGTCCCAATTGCCCGAATGGCGGATGCGCAGCCAGTTGCCGTAACCGCCCCAGCGCTTGGCCTCCAGCACCACGCCGTCGCCGGCCGCCAGGATCGGCGTGCCCGTGCCCGCGCCGAAGTCGACGCCCTGGTGGGCGCGGGTATAGCCCAGCACCGGGTGGCGGCGCATGCCGAACACCGAGGTGATCCGCGCGCCATCGACGGGCGTGCGCAGCAGGAAGCCTTTGATGTTCTTGCCCAATTCGTCGAAGAACTGGGGCTTTCCGTCACTATCCTTGCGATCGAAGGCGTAGAATTTCTGGCCCTTGACCTCGGCGTATTCCAGGTCGCCCGCCTCGATCGTGCGGCCGCTCTCGGTGACCTTGCGCTCGAACACCAGGCAGAAGCGGTCGCCCTCCTGGATGTCGCGCGAGAAGTCGATCTTGTGCGAGAACAGCTTGGCCGCCTGGCTGATCACCTGAGGCGTGCCGCCGACGCTGGCCACGCTCTCGTAGAACGAACCGTTCATCTCGCCGCACGCGACCTTCTTCTCGTCGCGGACTTCCTCCTCCAGCTCGCGCAGGCGCAGGGCGCCGTCGAAGGTGCGCGAGACCGTCAGGGTCGAGGACGGGCTGGCCCGCATGGACAGGCCGATCAGCCGGGCCGGACCGCGCTGGTCGCGGCGCTGGGCGATGGCGGTCTCGAAGGCCATGCCGGCCTTGATGTTGACGGTGTCGATCGCGCCTTGCAGCACCGAGACCACCTGACGCGCCTCCTCCGGCGCGACGCCGGCGCGCTGCACGGCGCCCAGCAAAGTCTCGCCCGGACGCACCTTGACCTCGACGTTCTCGGGACGCTCGAAGCCCGGCTGAGCCTCGGCGCCGGCGAAGGCGACATGCTGCAGGGCGGCCAGGGCGGCGGGATCCAGCGGCGCTTTCTCGGTGGGCGACTTAACATCGTCGGCCGTCAGCTTCAGGCCCAGCCCAAGCGCGGCCAAGCCGGCGACGGCGGTAAGGAGCCTCGGCGCCCAGCGCGTGGCGCCGCGTCGCGGATCGAATTCCTGCATCGTGCCCCCGTCGATATCGACGTCGCGCAACGCTTCGGTTGCACACGCCTGGGACGCCCCCCAGTCGTTGTCTTCGCGCCGGACCATGGTTGCCCCCTTAGCCGACGGCAAGGACTATTCAGCGCTTCGGTCGATTTGTCACGGGGCGGAGCGAGAGGCAAGCTAAGCCATTGAACCAAAAAGAAAACGCCCGCCGTTTCCGGCGGGCGGCTTGGGGACGCTTACTCAAAA
>CAKZJK010000486.1 GCA_936942565.1 uncultured Caulobacter sp.
CGGCAATGCCAGCGGAACCCGTACCGACCGTTCCGCCTGGAGCTTCGACTATTCGCTGGTCACCGGGCTGAACGGGGCGAAGGGAGGCATGGACGATTTCGACTTCCAGCTCAAGGTCGACATGGATTCGTCCATTGGTGTCGACTACCAGGTGTTTGACCTGACGTTTGTCGGACCCGGCAACACGCCGTTCATTTCCGCCCTGGGAGGGTTCGGCGATGAGGATGGTTCAAATGCCAATATCGCCCAGAATTCGGGCAATTTCGGCTTCGGCTTCTTCAAGAACAATATCGATGACGGCGCCGGCTACAATTTCGGCAAGGGAGCCTTCGACATCGAACTGGTCGCCTATCGCAAGGGGTCGGATGAAGTCCTGTCGGACGTGCATATCCGCGTCACCGTCGACAGCGACCAGTTCGCGATCTGAACAAGGAGGCCCGGTGCAATACGGGCCCGGCAGGCCGGTCCACCCCCCACGGTGACCGTGTACTTTACGGCCCTGTTTCGGTGCAAAACCGAAACAGGGCCGTTTTTCTGGAAGATGGTCCGCAGCAAACCGGTCCCGGAAACCGGCGGATAATGTGCTGCTGCGGACAGAGCCCCTCCATTTCGGGAGGGACCCTTTGCATCCTGACCTCAGAAGTCCATGCCCGCGCCGGCTGGATGGGCCGAAGCTTTCTCGGCTTTCGGCTTTTCGGCGATCATGGCTTCGGTGGTGATCAGCAGGCCGGCCACGGACGCTGCGTCCTGAAGGGCGGTCCGGACGACCTTGGCCGGATCGATGACCCCCATGGCGAAGAGATCGCCATATTCACCGGTCTGGGCATTCCAGCCGAACTGCAGATCCGCCTTTTCACGCAGCTTGCCGACCACGATCGAGCCTTCGGCGCCGGCGTTCTCGGCGATCTGGCGAACCGGCGCTTCGATTGCGCGCCGGACCACATCGATGCCGACCCGCTGGTCGTCATTGGCGAAGGCGAGATTATCAAGCGCCTTGGTGGCGCGCAGCAGCGCCACGCCGCCGCCCGGCAGAATGCCTTCCTCGACAGCCGCCCGGGTCGCGTGCAGCGCATCGTCGACGCGGTCCTTCTTTTCCTTCACTTCGACTTCGGTCGAGCCGCCGACGCGGATGACCGCGACGCCGCCGGCCAGCTTGGCCAGACGCTCTTGCAGCTTTTCCTTGTCGTAGTCCGACGTGGTGTCTTCGATCTGGCGCTTGATCTGCGAGATGCGAGCCTCGATGGCTTCCTTCTCACCGACGCCGTCCACGATCGTGGTGTCGTCCTTGGTGATCGAGACCTTCTTGGCGCGGCCCAGCATGTCGAGCGAGACGCTCTCGAGCTTGATGCCGAGGTCTTCGCTGACGACTTGAGCGCCGGTCAGGATGGCGATGTCTTCCAGCATGGCCTTGCGGCGGTCGCCGAAGCCCGGAGCCTTGACGGCGGCGACGCGCAGGCCGCCACGCAGCTTGTTGACGACCAGCGTGGCCAGGGCCTCGCCTTCGACGTCCTCGGCGATGATCAGCAGCGGACGGCCCGACTGGACGACGGCTTCCAGCACCGGCAGCAGCGGCTGCAGCGACGACAGCTTCTTTTCGAACAGGAGGATCAGCGGCTCTTCCAGCTGAACTTCCATCTTGTCGGCGTTGGTGATGAAGTACGGCGACAGGTAGCCGCGGTCGAACTGCATGCCTTCGACGACGTCGAGTTCGGTCTCGGCGGTCTTGGCTTCTTCGACGGTGATGACGCCTTCGTTGCCGACCTTGTCCATCGCCTTGGCGATCATCTCGCCGACTTCCTTGTCGCCGTTGGCCGAGATGGTGCCGACCTGAGCGATCTCGGCGTTGGTGGTGACCTTCTTCGAGGACTTCTTGATTTCCTCGACGGCGACCAGCACGGCCTTGTCGATGCCGCGCTTCAGGTCCATCGGGTTCATGCCGGCGGCGACCGACTTGAGGCCTTCTTGGACGATGGCTTGGGCCAGGACCGTGGCGGTCGTGGTGCCGTCGCCGGCCTTGTCGTTGGTCTTGCTGGCGACTTCGCGGATCATCTGCGCGCCGAGGTTCTCGAACTTGTCAGCCAGTTCGATTTCCTTGGCGACCGAGACGCCGTCCTTGGTCGTGCGCGGAGCGCCGAACGACTTTTCGATGACGACGTTGCGGCCCTTCGGGCCCAGGGTCACCTTCACCGCGTTGGCGAGGATGTTGACGCCGCGCAGCATCTTGTCGCGCGCGTCGGAGGAGAAATAGACGTCTTTAGCGGCCATTTGAGAGCCCTTCTAAAAGAGAATTGAGTTTGGAAACGACTGGGAACAGGGAGGCCTTAGGCCTCGACCACGCCCAGGACGTCGCTTTCCTTCATGATCAGCAGGTCCTGACCGTCGACCTTCACTTCGGTGCCCGACCACTTGCCGAACAGGATGCGGTCGCCAGCCTTGACGTCCAGAGCGACGATGTCGCCCTTGTCGTTGCGAGCGCCGGGGCCGACCGCGACGACTTCGCCTTCTTGAGGCTTTTCCTTCGCCGTGTCGGGAATGATGATCCCGCCCTTGGTCTTGGTTTCTTCTTCGACGCGCTTCACGAGGACGCGGTCGCCCAGGGGACGAAACTTCATTGTGGTTCTCCGTCGGAACGGTTTGAATTAATGGCTTCGTCAGCGAGGGAGCGGTGCTGTTAGCAGTCGCTCCCTCCGAGTGCTAACGACGGGCGTCAGTTAGGCGCCGGCCTCGGGGGAGTCAAGAACGCCCTGAGTGAAGTTTTTTCGGCGCGGTGAATGGGAAGGCTTCGATGATCGATCATATGGGGGTGACGGTGCGCGATCTCCAGGTCTCGAAAGCCTTCTATGACGCCGCCTTCGCGCCGCTCGGGTTCGCCGTGGTGATGAGCGTGACCGCCGAGGAGACCGGGACCTCGGCTTTCATTGGCTATGGTCCGAGCGAAGATCGCCGCGACATCCAGGCGGGCAAGCCGAGCTTCTGGGTCAGCGAGGGGCGGGCCGTGACGGGGCCCATGCACGTGGCGTTCCTCGCGGCCGATCGGGCCCAGGTCGACGCGTTCCACGCCGCGGCCCTGGCGGCGGGCGGGACCGACAACGGCGGGCCGGGCGTTCGGCCTCACTATCATCCCAATTATTATGCCGCTTTCGTTCTTGACCCGGACGGTCGAAACGTCGAGGCCGTCTGCCACGCGCCCGCCTGACGGAACCGCGCTAGGAGAGCCGATGTCCAGCTACGTCCTGTCCCTGTTCCTGGCGGTGGTGGCCTGCGTCATCGGCGGCGCGCTGGGCGGCATGATCCTGGCGCGGCCGCAGACGATGCTGGGCCTGGCCGGGCTGGCCGACGAGGAAACGCCGAAATCGCCGCTGTTCGCCGAAGGCCGCGCGTTCGGCGGCATGCTGATCGCCTCGCACGGGATCGCGGCGCTCTATCTCGGCTATCAGCCGAGGCTGGGCGCGGCCATGGCGATGGTGCTGGCGATCGGCTGGCTGGGCGCCGCGGCGGCGCGGGCGGTGTCGGCGGCCATCGACGGCGCGGCGGGTCGTTTCAACGCCGGCTCGATCGTCTTCAACGCCCTGATCGGGATCACGCTGACCCTGCCGTTCTTCAATGTCGGCCGCTATGTCGCCAAGGGCGTCGGGCTGGCCTGAAGCACGCCTTCGTGCGCGAGTAGCCAGCGCTTGCGTTCGATCCCGCCGGCGTAGCCGGTCAGGGCGCCGTTCATGCCGATGACCCGATGGCATGGGGCGACCAGACTCAGCGGATTGGCGCCGTTGGCCGCGCCGACCGCGCGGATGGCGATGGGACGCTCCACGCGCCGGGCGAGCTCCGAATAGGTGACGGTCTGGCCCGGCGGGATGGCGGCCAGGGCCCGCCAGACCGCGCGCTGGAACGGCGTGCCGGCGATGTCTCCGTCGAAGTAGCGCGCGAAGGCGGCCTTGGTCTCGGGCGGCGCCGGGCCGATCTCCAGGGGCAGGGCGCCGTAGTGGAGACGCAGCAGGCGGCGCAGGCGCGGCTCGAAGTCGTGGAAGTCGACGGCGCGCAGCAGGCCGGTCTCGTCGGTGACGATCAGGATCTCGCCGATGGGCGAAGGCGCGCGATCGAGAAGGAGGCGGTTGGGGCGGGTCATGAGGCGATGATCACCCCAAGGCGCGAGCCTGTCCGCCCGGATTTTGCGGTGATCAAAGATCCTCCCCCGCGATGCGGGGGAGGTGGCCCAGAGGGCCGGAGG
>CAKZJK010000487.1 GCA_936942565.1 uncultured Caulobacter sp.
GGGCGAGAGCTGAGAGCGGCTAGAACTTCCGGCTCAAGCTGAGGCCCCATTCACGCGGCCGGCCATAGCTGGCTTCCTTCAGGCCAAAGCCGCTGGAGGCGTTGCCGGAGACCTTGTAGCGCTCGTCCGACAGGTTGGAGCCGAACAGGGCTATCTGCCAGAGCTGGTCGGGAGACGCGTAGGCCAAGCGGGCGCCGAACAGGTCGTAGGCGGGCTGGGTCAGGTCGGGGTCGTTCGCGACGTCGTTGTAGACGGTGCTGTAGTGGGTCCAGTCGGCCCGCGCGGTCACTCGCCCGCCGTTGGGCAGATCGTGGCCGTACTCCACGCCGCCGTTCAGCGTCCACTTCGGCGCCTTGACGAAGTGGGTCGCCAGGGTGATCGGCAGCACCTGGCCAGCCGCCAGCCCATTGCCGACCTCGGTGTACTTGGCGTCCATGTAGCCGCCGCCGAAGTTGAAGCTCCAATTCGTCGTCGGCCTCGCCTGCAGTTCGACCTCGACGCCCTTGACCTCGCCGGCCGCGGCGTTGGCGACGAAGTTGCGCGGCGTCTGGTTCACCGTGACCTGGATGTCCTGGTAGTCGCTGAAGTAGCCGGCGACGTTCAGGATCAGGCGCCGGCCGAGCCAGGCCGTCTTTGCGCCGGCCTCGTAGGTCACCAGCGTTTCGGGCTGATACTCGGTGACCTCGGAGGCGTCGTTGAGCGGGCGGGCGTTGAAGCCGCCGCTCTTGAAGCCCTTGCCGATCGAGCCGTACAGCAGGATGTCCGGGGTCGCCTTGAACTCCAGCCCGACCTTGGGCGTGAACGAGTTCCACGAGCCGCTACGCGACAGCTGGGCGATGACTCCGCCGTCGCGGATGCGGCGGTGGTCGAGCACATAGTCCTTCTCATCGCGGTTGTAGCGCGCTCCGAGCGTGGCGCTGAGTCGGTCGGTCAGTGTGAGGCTGCCTTGCGCGAAGGCCGCGTAGGTCGTGCTCGTGACCTTGGTGTAGACGGCGGCCGAAGGGCTGTAGGGCGGGGGAGACACGCCTGGCGCCAGGCCCAGCGCCAGCTTGGCGAAGCCGGAGTCGGTGCCCCGCTCGCGGAAGGCGTAGACGCCGGTCACCCAGGTCAGGCGGTTGTCGAACGACTGGCCGCTGAACTGGAATTCCTGGCTGTATTGGGCCTGGACGTCGTGGTTGAAGGTCTCGCGGAACGTGAAGGGCGTGTTGTCGCCATCGCGCGCGAAGGTCGCCTTCAGGCCCCGGATCGCGCTGATGCTCTTGAACGAGATCGCGCCCAGATCCCAATCCACGGTGGCCGAGGTTCCCCACAGGTCCAGGTCGTTGATGTTCGGGCCCGTGCCGTAGGTCGTGTAGGGATCGTCGGTCAGGAACGAGGTGTTGAGCGTCTTCGAGCCGTTCGGCGCGGTGATGCCCAGGCCAGGCGCGACATAGGTGTTGAAGTTGGCGATGAACGGGCCGGCGACGAAGCCCGGCACCGACCCGATCACCAGCAGCTTCTGCGGCGCGGAGTGCTCGCGGGCCCGGGTGTAGTCGGCCGACAGATTGACCGTGACCGCGTCCGACGCTTCCCAGCGCAACTGGGCCCGAGCGGCGGTGGCGTTGCGATCGCCCAGGTCATCGCCGGTCAGAAGCCGCTTGCCATAGCCGTCGCGCGTAAGGCGCGCGGCCGAGAGGCGG
>CAKZJK010000488.1 GCA_936942565.1 uncultured Caulobacter sp.
CTTCCTCACCCCATTCTCCGCAAGGAAATCCCCATGACCGCTCCCCGCGTCCTCATCGCCGACAAGCTCAGCCCCGCCGCCGTCGACATCTTCAAGAACCGCGGCCTCGACTTCGACATCAAGGTCGGCCTGTCGAAGGACGAACTGATCGCCGTGATCGGCGACTATGACGGCATCGCCATCCGCTCGGGCGCCAAGCTCGACAAGGACGTGATCGCCGCCGCCCACAAGCTGCGGGTCATCGCCCGCGCCGGCATCGGCGTCGACAACGTCGACATCCCGGCCGCCACGGCCAAGGGCATCGTCGTGATGAACACGCCCTTCGGCAACTCGATCACCACGGCCGAGCACGCCATCGCCATGATGTTCGCCCTGGCCCGCCAGATCCCGGCCGCCGACGCCTCGACCCAGGCCGGCAAGTGGGAGAAGAACCGCTTCATGGGCGTGGAGCTCTACGCCAAGACCCTGGGCCTGATCGGCGCCGGCAATATCGGCGGCATCGTGGCCGACCGCGCGCTGGGCCTGAAGATGAAGGTCGTGGCCTACGACCCCTTCCTGTCGCCCGAACGCGCCGTCGAGATGGGCGTCGAGAAGGTCGAACTGGAAGACCTGCTGGCCCGCGCCGACGTCATCACCCTGCACACCCCGCTGACCGACAAGACCCGCAACATCCTGTCGGCCGAAGCGCTCGCCAAGACCAAGAAGGGCGTGCTGATCGTCAACTGCGCCCGCGGCGGCCTGGTCGACGAAGCGGCGCTGCGCAAGCTGCTGGACGAAGGCCATGTCGGCGGCGCCGGCTTCGACGTGTTCGTCGAGGAGCCCGCCAAGACCAACGTCCTGTTCGGTTCGGACAAGGTCGTGGCCACCCCGCACCTGGGCGCCTCCACCTCGGAAGCCCAGGAGAACGTCGCCCTGCAGGTCGCCGAGCAGGTTTCGGACTACCTGCTGACCGGCGCGGTCACCAACGCCCTCAACAGCCCCTCGATCACCGCGGAAGAGGCCCCCAAGCTGAAGCCGTTCGTGGCCCTGGCCGAGAAGATCGGCGCCTTCGCCGGCCAGATGGTCGACTTCGGCATCAAGGCCATCGACATCGCCTACGAGGGCGAGGTCAGCAACCTCAACGTCAAGCCGATGACCTCGGCGGCGCTGGCCGGCGTGCTGAAGCCGATGCTGGCCGAGATCAACATGGTCTCCGCCCCGGCCATCGCCAAGGAACGCGGCATCACCGTCTCGGAGAGCCGTCAGGAAGTCAGTCCGACCTATGACAGCCTGATGCGCGTGACCATCACCACCGAAAAGGGCAAGCGCAGCTTCGCCGGCACGGTGATCGCCGGCGCCCCGCGGGTCGTCGAGGTCAAGGGCATGGAGCTGGACGCGGCGTTCTCGCCGGCCATGCTGTACATCAACAACCTGGACAAGCCGGGCTTCATCGGCGCCCTGGGCATGCTGCTGGGCGAGGCGGGCGTCAACATCGCCACCTTCAACCTGGGCCGCATGGCCGCCGACGAGGACGCCATCGCGCTCGTGGGCGTCGACCAGGCCCCGGCCGCCGAGCTGCTGGCCAAGATCCAGGCCCTGCCGCACGTCAAGGAAGCCCGCGCGCTGACGTTCTGAATGTGCTGATGCCCTCTCCCCTTGAGGGGTGTTCAAGAGAACGCCAACGCCTCATCCCACTGAAACATCCCTCGTCCGTCTTGGCGCTGAGCGCCAATCCACCTTCTCCCACAAGGGGAGAAGGAGAGAGATCGCCCGATGTCCCTGCTCGTTCCCCGCAAGATCAACTGGCCGGGCCTGGCCGTCTTTCTCGCCGCCGTGGTGTTCACCCTGTACGCGGCCTTGGCCCCCGGCGACGACACCAAGGGCCTGATCCCCTGGGACAAGGCCAAGCACTTCATCGTCTTCTACGGCCTGACCTTCCTGGCCACGATGGCCCTGCCCAAGAGCCGGTACTGGAAGATCGGGGTCGTGCTGCTGGGCTTCGGGATCGCCATCGAGATCCTGCAGGGCCTGCCGATCGTCGGCCGCGACGCCGACATTTTCGACGTGGTCGCCGACGCCCTGGGCGTCGGCTTCTTCTTCCGATCATCGCCACCCAGTGGCTCGGCCGCGACCACTGACCGTCCAACTGCGACACTCCACGCCTTGACTCTCGCCTCACTAAGCGTGAGAACAAAAGAAGAACATGGAGCGTGGAGATGGCCGGATCGCGCGAGGCGCGTCTTGCGGCCCTGAGAGGCCGGATCGCCGCGATTGAAGCGGGGACTCGGACTCCGACTCCGGTCCTGCCGTTCGGCGATCCGGCCATCGACGGCTGCTTCCCGGGCGGCGGCCTGCCACTGGGCGCCTGGCACGAGGTGGTCGGGGCGGGGCTGGAAGGCGAGACCGGCGCGGCCCCAGCGGCCTTCATCGGCTTGCTGCTGCGGCCACTGGCGGCGACCGGCGTCGTGGTCTGGGTGGCGCGGCGGAGCGACCTGTTCGCGCCCGGCCTGTTCGGCCTGGGCTTTCCCGCCCAGCGGCTGATCCAGGTCCGCGCCCGCGACGAGGCCGAGGTGCTGTCGGTGCTGGAGGACGCCCTCTCGACGCAAGGCGTCACGGCGGCCGTTGGCGAGGCCGAGGCGCCGGACCTGACCGCCGGCCGCCGGCTGCAGCTGGCCTGCGAGAAGCGGGGAGGACTGGGCGTCCTGCTGCATCGTCGTCCCTATGGCGGCCAAGTTGGACCAAGAGGGGCGGGCGAGGGGCCTCGGACGGTGTCCGGCTCGGCCTCGTTCAGCCGTTGGCGGATCGGGCCCCAGCCCAGCGGGGCGCCGCCAGACGACATTGGTCTGGGACCGCCGCGCTGGCGGGTCGAACTCGAGCGCTGCCGGGGCGGACGTTCCGGCGGCTGGATCTTAGAAGCCCAGGAGGCCGGCCATGGCCCGCATCCTTTCCGTCTGGTGTCCCAACTGGCCGATCACGACGTGGCGCCGGCGGAACCCGGATGGCGCGAAGCCGGGTAATACGGGCCCCCACCTGACCTGCTCCGCAGGTCGTCCGCCCCCGGAGGGGGCGGAAGGAAAACCTTCTTCCCC
>CAKZJK010000489.1 GCA_936942565.1 uncultured Caulobacter sp.
GCGCGCGGTCGACGCCGCCCGCACCGTCACCGAGGGCCTGGTCCGCGCCGTGGCCGAGGAGATCGCCAACCAGCGCGCCGCCCCGGCCACCACCTATGGCGCCGGCGGCATGGTCAATGATCGTCCGGCCATGGGCGCTGCGATCACCCTGAACCGTCGGGCCTAGACCGACAGAGAGAAGACGGCGGCGTCGCGCCGCGCGCCGTCGGAATCGCCGAAATCCATCACCGGATACCTGGCCACCACCGTCAGGCGCTCCGTCGGCAGGGACGCCCGCCAAGGATCGCCGATCAGGACCTCCAGGCCCGCCGCAACGCAGCGCTCCAGGAACGGCAAGACGCCGCGCGCGAGCTCGACGTCGTAGAAGAGATCCCCGACCAGCATCAGATCGACCCCGGCCGGCGGCGCGCCTTGGATCAGGTCGGCTCGTCGCGCCTCCACGGCCACGGCGTTGGCTTCGGCGTTGAGGCGCATGGCGGCGATGGCATAGGGATCGACGTCGATGGCCAGCGCTCGCGCGGCCCCGGCCTTCATCGCCGCGATCGCCACCAGGCCCGAGCCCGCGCCCAGATCGAGCACGCGGCGGCCGGCGACGTTCTCCGGATGATCCAGCACATGCCGCGCGAGGGCCAAGCCTCCGCCCCAGCACCGCGCCCAGTACGGCGCGCCGAAGTCGGGATCGGCGTCGGCCAGGCGCATCAGGCCGCTACGCGGACCCGCCCGGTGCAATCGGACCTCCGGAACGCCCGGGACGGGCTCGATGGGAAGGTTCGTCCGGATGAAGGCCTCGAGGTCCATGCCGGTCCTATAGGGCGCCTAGGACCGGTCGTCCTCGATCAAGCGCTTCTTCCGCCGATGCAGGCTGGCGGCCACGGCGATCAGCACCAGCGGAACCAGAGCCGACAGCACCCACTCGCCGCCCGGCCAGCCGTGTAGCCAGGGCTTCAGCAGATAGCCCAGCAGACCCAGCACATAGTAGCCGACGGCGAAGATCGACAGCCCTTCGACCAGGCCCTGCAGCTTGGTCTGCAGCTGCAGGCTGGCGTCCATGCCACGCAGGGTTTCCTGGTTCTGGCGATCCTGGGCGAGGCCCAGCTTGGCGCGCAGCAGGTCGCCGCAACGCGCCACGCGCTGGGACAGGTCGTCCAGCCGCCGGTCCGCCGCCTCCCGCGTGCGCATGGCCGGCAGGAGGCGACGGGCGATGAACTCGCTCATGGTCGAGTGGCCCGGCAGCCGCCGCTCACGCAGGGCCTCCAGGCGGTCGAGCGTCAGCTGGTGGTAGGACTCGGTCGCGCCGCGCCGGAAGCGGCTGGTCGCCGCGCGCGCCTCCACCTCGGCGGACAGCGCCAGAAGATGATCGAGCACGCCCTGGCTGTCCTGCCCGGCCGCCAGATCGCCGGTGATCGCCGCCAGCCGCGCCTCGGCGCCGTCCAGCCAGGCCAAGGTCTCGCGGGCGGGCGCGAAGCCCAGCAGGGCCAGCTTGCGATAGTTGCCGATCTCCAGCAACGTCTGGACCAGCCGCGAGACCTCGTCATTGGCCAGACCCTGGTTATGGACGTGGATGCGTCCCGCCCCGCCCTCGCGCAGGCGAAAGTCGGTCCAGATCCGCGCCGCGCCGTCGAACACCTCGCACGAGACGCAGCGGCGCAGGTCGATGTGACGGCTGAGCGCGGTCTCGTCGGGGATCGGGGCCCCGGCCGCGCCGACCGAGATCTCGACGCCCCGGAACACCTGACCCGGCGCGCCGTGCAGCCAGAAGAACCGCTCGTCCGTCTCGGGTTGAAAGCCGAGCGCGTCGCCCAGCGCGCCATGGGCGAACCAGGTCCAGGTCGAGAACTCCTGATGCCGCTCCCACAGCCCGCCGGTGTCGTCCACGACCACCGCGCGTCCCAGCGCCGTGTCCTGCCCCGGCGCGAATAGCCCGACGAAGGCCGCCTCCGCGTCGCGATCGTTGGGCTCGACCAGGAAGACCCACTGGCGAAGCCGGACCGGCGCCCGGTCCAGGGGCAGCGCCCGCAGGTGCATCAGCTCGCTCAATGTCACCCTGAGAGGGTGGTCCTGACGCTCGTTCATCTCGTCCTCGCCCTGCGCGCGGGTCATCGGGTCGCGCCCAATGTTACCGGTCACATAGAGGTAGCGAACTCTGGACGGCGCGTCACGGGCTTTTCAGCACGAGCCGCCGCTCGACGCTGATCGCCTCCAGGAAGTCCTCGTCGTGGCTGACCACCAGCAAGGCGCCGTCATAGCCGCCCAACGCCGCCTCGACCGCCCGTATGGAGTCGAGATCTAGGTGATTTGTCGGCTCGTCCAGGATCAGCAGTTGCGGCGGCGTGGCCGCGCACAGCACGCAAGCCAGGGCGGCGCGCAGACGCTCTCCCCCACTGAGCGTGCCGGCGACCCGCAGGGCGGCGGCGTTGCGGAACAGGAAGCGCGCCAAGGCCGCATGCGCGTTGTTGAGGCTGGCCCCGGGGTTCAGGCGGCGGAAGTTCTCGAGGATCGTCTGATCGTCTTCCAGCAGGGTCGCGCGCTGGTCCAGCCGGGCGAACGGAACCTGGCGCCGGATCTCGCCCGAGGTCGGCTCCAGCTGGCCCGTCGCCAGGCGGATCAGGGTCGTCTTGCCCGAGCCGTTCGGTCCTATCACCGCCATCCGCTCGGGACCGGTCATCCTGAAGGACAGGTCGACGATGACAGGCGCGCCGTCTGGCCAGGCGAAGCAAACGGCGTCGAACGCAAGGACCAAGCGCCCCTCGGGCAGGCCGCTGGACGGCAGGTCGAAGCCCAAGCCGCGGGTCCGCTCGACCAGCGCCTCGGCGGCGGCGCGGGCGTCTTCGGCCTGGGCGGCCAGCTTGCTCGCCAGCCTGCCCTCCTTGGCGCCGCTGGTCTCGGCCCGCTCGGCCATCATGCCCAGCAGGATCTTCGGCGTCCCGCCCCGGTCGGCGAAGCGACGGCCGTTCGCGTCGCGGCGGTCCTTGCGCTCGCGGGCGACCTGGGCCTCGGCGGCCACGCGACGAACCTCGCGCTCGGCGTGGTCGAGATCGCGGCGCGCGGCCTCGGCCTCCACCGCCTTGCGCCCCGCGTAGAGGTCATAGTCCCCGCCATAGGACCGCGCTCCCAGCGACGAGAGCTCGACGATCCGATCCATGCCGCGCAGCAGGGACCGGTCGTGGCTGACCACCACCGCCCCGCCACGCCAGCGCGCCAGGATCCGCTTCACCAACTCACGCGCCTCGGCGTCGAGATTGTTGGTCGGCTCGTCCAGCAGAAGCACGTCGGGCCGGGCGATCAGCAGGCGCGCGAGGCCGGCGCGGGTCGCCTGCCCGCCCGACAGCGCCGTCGCGGAGCGCTCAGGCTCGAAGTCGCCCAGGCCCACCTCGGCCAAGGCCTGCTCAAGTCGCGCGGGCAGGTCCCAGTCCGCCTCGGCGAGGTCGGACGCGTCGCCCTCGCCGCGCTCGATGCGCGCCAGGCGATCCCACGCCTCGCCGACGCCTAGCAGGTCGACGAGCCGCGCCGCGAGATCCGGCGACTGCTCCAGCATGGCGACCTCGCCGGCGCGCGAGATGGCTCCGGCCGAGGGCGCGCGTAGCCCGGCGATCAACGCCAGCAAGGTCGACTTGCCCGCGCCGTTGCGCCCCACCAGACCGATGCGCTCGGCCCCGATGGAAAGATCCAGGTTTTCGAAGAGAAGTCGGCCGTCAGGCGTGGCGGCGGAAACGGAATCCAGGGTGACGAAGGACATGCGACCCCACGGTCAGGGAAACGGGAAGGACGAAGCGGTCTTCCGTCTTGCTGATCATGGGAGCCTCCATCGGATGGGAAGCGAGTTAAGTACGGCCGCGACCGGCGTTCGGCAAGCGAAGCCGGCTCCCGCCTACGGCGTCATGTTGCGGAGAACCCACAGCAGCGACCCGACGCCGCCGATGAACACCAGGCCGTCGATGATCACCGAACGCGGCTTGCTGGTGTTCAGGGACCTGAACGCCTCGCGCTTGGCGTCCTGCTTGGCGGAGTTGTTGGACATGGCGATCGATTTCCGGCGGCCTCGAACCCCAGGCCCGATCGCAAACGTTTTCAGAAATCACGCTGAACAGCGGGCTTCGAAAGACGGTTGAGCAAAAGCGAACGCCCCCGAGCTGGGGTAACGGCGTTCCGCTCGGAGCCCGCTCCCGCTATCGCCAGCCCGCTAGCGGAGCGCTGCCATCACCCTGATTTCTTTCGCGAAAAGGGCGTATTCAGCCACATCGATCGCTGCGTCGACGCCGGCTCTGGGACGCCCCGCCGCCCGCCCGCGACCTGGTGTCGCGCTTGGGGGCTCACCGCCTTGGCCCGGCTCCGGGACGGATCACGTGACCCATCGAGCCGCCCTGGGATCGAAAGAGTCGCTAGTTCGGCGCCATGCCGCACAAGACCCAAATCAGCGCCCCAACGCCGCCGATGAACACCAGTCCATCGATGACCACCGAGCGCGGCTTGGGCGGGCGGAGCGCGTTGAACGCGGCGTACTTGGCCCCCTGATTGGCGCTCGCGGCCTCATTCTTGGCCATGGCTCCAGTCCCTCTCCGGCGGGCCACAACTCGACCCAAGATGGAGCGGTAAAGCACCGTCCTTGAAGAACCTCCTTCCAAACAGGGTTTAGAAAGTTCGAAGGCCAGCCGCGAATGGGCGACCTCATCGCTGGGCCGCGCCGGGGCGCGAAAATGGGCGCCCAGCGGCCATTCTGCTGACATCCGCTGTCAGCAGAAGCTTGGCCTCGCGCGCGCGACGTTTGTTCGCATCTTGTTCTTGTGTTAATTCCCAGATCGAGCCCTACATATAGCCGCTGCGCCGCCACCAATCGGGCGGCCCAACGTTCCGGAAAACATGGCCGAACAACTGAACTTCATCCGCGTTCGCGGCGCCCGTGAGCACAATCTGAAGGACGTCAGCGTCGACATCCCTCGCGGCGAGCTGGTCGTGCTGACCGGCCTGTCGGGTTCGGGCAAGTCGTCGCTCGCCTTCGACACGATCTACGCCGAGGGCCAGCGCCGCTATGTGGAGAGCCTGTCGGCCTATGCGCGTCAGTTCCTGGAGCTGATGAGCAAGCCCGACGTCGATCTGATCGAGGGGCTGTCGCCCGCGATCTCGATCGAGCAGAAGACCACCAGCCGCAATCCGCGCTCGACCGTCGGCACGGTGACGGAGATTCACGACTACATGCGCCTGCTGTGGGCGCGGGTCGGGGTCCCCTACTCGCCCGCCACCGGCCTGCCGATCGAGAGCCAGACCATCAGTCAGATGGTCGACAAGATCACCGCCCTGCCCGAAGGCACGC
>CAKZJK010000490.1 GCA_936942565.1 uncultured Caulobacter sp.
GTGCGGGGGAGGTGGATCGCCGCGCAGCGGCGAGACGGAGGGGGCGCTTAGCGCGCCAGCATCGCCGCCGCCTCGGCCGGGCTCTTCTTGCCCGTGTCGCGATCAACGGCGTAGTTGGCCGCCTGCATCGCCTTGACGTCGATGGAGCCGCCCAGCGGCTTCAGGGCCGCGATCAGGCGCTGGTCCCACGCTCGCTTGGGCGAAACCAGGATCACCGCGTCATAGGGGGGCAGCGCGCCCTTGGGGTCTGACAGCAGCACGAGATCATCGGCCGCGATCCGCCCGTCGGACGAGAAGGCCGAGATCACGTCGGCCTCGCGACTTTCCAGGGCCCGGTACATGAAGGTCGGCTGGAACTGACGCTTGGCCTTGAAGCGCAGGCCATAGGCGGCCTCGACCGCCGCCCATTCGGGCCGCGAGAAGAACTCCAGATCGCCGCCCATGGTCAGGCCCGGCGCGCGGGCGGCCAAGTCGGCCAAGGACTTGATCCCCAGGGCCTCGGCGCGATCGCGGCGCATGGCCAGGGCGTAGGCGTTCTCGAACCCTAGCGGCGCCAACAGGACCACCCCGTCACGGGCCTTCAGCTCGGTCCGCAGCCCCTCAAGCACCGCCTGACGGCCGGGGTTGTCCTCGCGGTTCAGGACATTGGCCCAGAGGGTGCCGGAATAGTCGACATAGGCGTCGATCTCGCCGGCGGCGAGCGCGCGGTAGGCCACGGCCGAGCCGAGATTCACGCGCCGCTGAACGCTGGCGCCGTCGCGCTCCAGGCGTCCCGCCATCACCTCGGCCAGGATGTACTGCTCGGAGAAGTTCTTGGCGCCGATGACATAGGCCGGGCGGCCTTGGGCGAGCGCGCCAACGGCCAGGGGCGCCAGCGCGGCGAGCAGGCCGATCGCCAGGCCAAGGCCGCCCGCCGCGAGGCGCTTGCCGTCGCGGCGCGCGACGCCGGCCTCGATCAGGCCGAGCAGCGCGTCGACGATGATCGCCAGGCCCGCCGACGCCGCGCAGCCGACCAGCACCGCCACCCAGTCCTCGGTCTGCAGCCCAGAGAAGATGTAGTCGCCCAGCGAGGTCTGGCCGACCGGGGTGGAGAGGGTCGCCGCGCCGATCGTCCAGACGGCCGCCGTGCGCACGCCGGCCATGATCACCGGCGCGGCGAGGGGCAGCTCGACGCGCCACAGCCGCTGGCGATCGGTCATGCCGACGCCGCGCGCGGCCTCGACCACCGCCGGATCTACGCTCGAGACGCCCGCCGCCGCGTTCCGCAGGATCGGCAGCATCGAATACAGCGTCAGGGCCAGCAGCGACGGCAGGAAGCCGAGCGCGGGAAAGCCATGGCCCAGGACCCTCTCCGCCAGCCCCGAGAGCAGCAGCAGCACCGGATAGAACAGGGCCAGCAGCGCCAGACTGGGGATGGTCTGCACCAGGCCCGCCGCGCCCAGGGCGATCCACTTCAGGCGGGAGTTTCGCGCGGCGGCGATCCCCAGCGGCAAGGCGATGGCGAGGCCCAGGACCAGCGCGCTGGCGGAGAGGGTCACGTGCCAGCCGAGGCGCTCGGGCAGGACGGCGAGGGCCGCGTCGAGACGGTCAGCCACGGGCCAGCTCCGCGAGGCGCTCGGCTTGCCGCCTGGGCGCGGCGATCAGGTCGGCCACCACGGGGTCGGAATGGCCGGCCAGGAGGTCGCGGGGCGGCGCCTGGGCCAGTACCTGGCCGCCGGCCATCACCACCACCTCGTCGGCCAGCAGCAGCGCCTCACCGACGTCGTGGGTGACCATCACCGTCGTCAGTCCCAGCGTCTCGTGCAGCGTCCGGACGTCGTCGGCAAGGGCGACTCGGACGACGGGATCCAGCGCGCCGAACGGCTCGTCCATCAGCAGGATCGACGGCCGCGCGGCGAGGGCCCGGGCCACGCCGACCCGTTGGCGCTGGCCGCCGGACAACTGGGCCGGCGCGCGGCCAGCGACGTCGCGCGGCAAGGCCACCAGGTCCAGCAGCTCATCGGCCCGCGCCTCGATCGCATCGCGCGGCCAACCCAGAAGCGATGGCGTGATCCCGATGTTCTGGGCGACGCTCATGTGCGGAAAGAGACCCGTCTCCTGGAAGACGTAGCCGATCCCTCGGCGCAGTTCCGGACCCGAGCGCGAAGCGATGTCCTCGCCGTCCACCAGCACCCGGCCGGCGGTCGGCGCGATCAGCCCGTTGATCAGCTTCAGCAAGGTCGTCTTGCCGGCGCCCGATCCGCCGACCAGGGCGACGAAGCGCCCCCTGGCGATGCGCAGGTCCGTCTCGCGCAGGACGGCTTGGCCGTCATAGGCCTTGCTGACCCGGTCGAGGACGATGGCGTCGGTCATGCGGGCTCCGGGCGGGCTGAGAATCGACCTTCGCCGGTTCCAAGCCGGAAATCAAAGCCGGGGTGCGACAAGGCGGCGCGCGACAGGTCGTCAGGTTCGCGAAGGCCGAGTCAATCTGGACCATGAGGGCATGGTTAAGGAGCGCTTGATGCCCTTCGCGTCGCAGACCCGCCCGTTCGACCCCCGCGCCCGTCGGTCCCGCCAGTGGCCGCTCGGCGTCGCGGTGTTCATCGCGGCCGTCCTGAACGCGATCGTCTGGGGCGGCCTCTTATCGGTCGCGCGCGCGTTCCTGGGTTCGTGAGCGTAGCTTTCCTGCTTTTTCTCCCCCGAGCGACTTGAAGGCCGCGTCCCTCCTGGGCGCGGCCCTTTTTTCTTGCGCTCAGCCCCGATGGATGACGGCGCGGTCCAGCGCCGCCAACACGTGCTCGGCCAGCCGGTCGGCGGCGGGACCGGCCTCGCGATTACGGATCAGGGCGATCTCGCCATCGGCCAGGGGCGGCGCGTCCTGGCCAATGATCGTGAGATCGTCGGGGACCATCGCGCGCGGCAGGACCGAGACGCCCAGACCCGCCCGCAGCGCCGCCAGCTGCCCCGCCACGGAGGGGCTGGTGTAGGCGATGCGCCAAGCCCGCCCGGCCTCGTCCAAGGCCGTGGTCGCGCGGCGGCGATAGACGCAGGGCGACGGCGCGGCGATCAGCGATACGATCCTGGTCGAGGCCAGATCCTCGCCGTCGCGCCCCACCCAGACCAGCGGCTCGCGCCAGACCCGAACGCCCAGCTCGCCACCCAGCGGCTCGCGCTTGACCAGGGCCAAATCCAGCTCGCCGGCGCTCATCTTGTCGAGCAGCCGAAGGGTCAGGTCGCAGGTGACCGACAGCGCGATGCGCGGGTGGGCGCGGGCGAAGGCGCCCAGCACGGCCGGCAGGTGGGCGGTGGCGAAGTCCTCTGGCGCGCCTAGCCGCACCTCGCCCTCGACCTCGTCGGCCGCCAGCGCCGCGACGATGTCGTCATTGACCCGCAATAGCCGCCGCGCCTGGGCCAGGAACACCTCGCCCTTGTCGGTCAGGCTGACCCGCCGCGCGTCGCGCTGGAACAGCGGCTCGCCGATCAGGTCCTCCAGCCGCCGCACCTGCAGGCTGACCGCCGACTGCGACCGCCCCAGGCGCTCGCCCGCGCGCGTGAAGCTGCGGCTTTCGCTGACCATGACGAAGGCGCGGATCAGGTCGAGATCGAGGTTCGTCGCGTTCGGCATGGCGGAGCTATTTCATTTCCTTATGATAACGATGCAATCAATGATCTTATCGAATTGATCAAGCCTGACTAGAGCACCGGCCGCGCCTCGACGGGGGGCGGCATCAGGAGCTCATTCAGATGGATCTGGCCCAGGGTCTGGCGCGGGCCGCCGGCAACCTCACCCAGCCGGCGGTGCTGTTTTTCGTGCTGGGGGCGGGGGCGGCGTTGGCCGGCTCGCCGCTGCGGCTGCCCAAGGGGGCCATGAGCTTCCTGTCGATGTACCTGATGCTGTGCATCGGTTTCAAAGGCGGCGCCGAGGCGCGCGCCCATGGCCTGGATCCGACCTTCGTCAGCGCCGGCCTGGCGGGCCTGATCCTGGCCCTCAGCCTGCCGGTCCTGGCCTATGGAGCGCTGCGCCGCGTGGGGCTGACCTCCCTCAACAGCGCGGCGGTGGCGGCGCACTACGGCTCGGTCTCGGTCGTCACCTTCGCGGCGGCGCAGAGCTATCTGACCTCGATCGGCCACGCGCCCGCCGGCTACATGTCGGCCGTGCTGGCGCTGATGGAGACGCCCGGCATCCTGGTCGCCGTGGTCCTGGCCAAGATGATGGCCCCCAACGAGGCGCGATCGGCGTCCACCGGCAAGCTGCTGCACGAGGCCTTCCTGAACCCGGCCGCCGTGGTGCTGCTGGGCAGCTTCGCGATCGGCCTGATCGCGCCGGCGCCCAGCGCGGCGAAGCTGAATGTCTTCGTCGGCCCGATGTTCCAGGGCGTGCTGTGCCTGTTCCTGCTGGAGCTGGGCGTGACGGCGGCCGAGCGTCTGCGGGCGTGGCGCGAGGTGCGGCCGGCGGTCGTCGGCATGGGCGTCGCCCTGCCGCTGCTGGGCGCGGCCGCGGCGCTGGGGCTGGGCTGGCTGATGGGGCTGCGTAACGGCGAGTTGGCGGCGCTGACGGCGCTCGCGGGATCGGCGTCCTACATCGCCGCGCCGGCGGCCATTCGGCTGACCCTGCCCAAGGCGGACGCCGGCCTGTGCCTGACGCTGTCGCTGGGGGTCACCTTCCCATTCAACATCCTGCTGGGCATCCCGCTCTACGCCCAGCTGGCTCTAGCGCTCAGCCGCTAGGGCGAGACGCCGACTAGATCGGCATCCGCATGATTTCCTGATAGGCCGAGATCACCTGGTCGCGGACGGACATGACCGTTTCCAGGCTGGCCTCGGCCGAGCTGATGGCCGTGACCACGTCGACCAGCTCGGCCTTGCCGGCCACCTGGTCGGCGATCTTGTGCTCGGCGACCTTCGAGGCCTTGGTGGCGTCGGTCATGGCCGACTTCAGGATGTCGCCGAAGTCGAGGCCGTTCTTCTGGCCTCCGCCGATCGAACCGACGGAGCCCACGGACATGGCGCCGGAGGTGGCGTAGGCCTTGGCGGCGGCGAGCGCGGTGATCATGGCCTAGCCCCTTACTTCTTCAGGATGTCGAGGGTGCGCGATTCCATGACGCGCGCCGTCTCGATGACGTTGAGGTTGGCTTCGTAGGCGCGCTGCGCCTCCTTCATGTCCAACGCCTCGACCAGCGAATTGACGTTGGGCAGCTTGACGTAGCCGTTGGCGTCGGCGGCCGGGTTGCCGGGGTCGTACTCGGTCTTGAAGTCGCTCTGGTCGGGATCGACGCGGACCATCTGAACGCCCTCGGCGCCCTGGACCTTGGTCGGCCGGAA
>CAKZJK010000491.1 GCA_936942565.1 uncultured Caulobacter sp.
GCCGCGCTGGCGAACATGCCGTAAGCGGACGGTTCGTGATGGGAAGGACGGTCCGTCCCCTCGGCGAGCAAGCCGCCGCCGCCTTCCCGTTGTCGCGCGGACCACCCCCAGATGGTCCGATCGTCCGCCGACTCCGCGCCTCCCCAGACGCGGATATCCGCCAGGGGCGCAAGTGAATGAAATGGCGGATCGAGGTCGAGGGGGCAAAGCCCCTCCGACCGCCGCGCGGGGGCGGGCGATCAGAGGGCGGGCGCCGCGCGAGGGCGGGCGCCTTTAAATCAGCCAGCTCCGCGGGCGCGGATAGGCCTCGCCGCGCGACAGGTAGTAGATGCCGGCGATGCAGCGGGCGATGAACCACAGGCTGATCCCGCCCATGACCAGGCCACCGAAGATCAGCATCGGAATGCCGATCAGAACGAGGCTGAGCGGAATGCCGACCAGGAAGATGGCCAGGCCCAGCAGGAAGCCGGCGATCGACAGCCAGAAGCTCCGGATGGCGAAGGTGAAGTGGCTGTCGTTGATGGGACCGGCGTTGTCGCGGCTGACATAGGCGACGATGAGGCCGACGATGAAGGTCAGGCCGTTGGTGAAGCCCAGCAGGTACAGGCCGTAGACCACGGCCGGCAGCAGCTTGTCCTCGTCGGAGCGCGGGGTGGCGAAGGTGTCGGTCATGATCAAAGCATCCAGCTCTTGGGCGTGGGATAGGGTTGGTTCTTAAACAGGTTGGACAGGCCGATGATCCCGCGGACGATGATCCACAGGCCGACCGCGACCATCAGCACCACGCCGACGCCGATCACGGTCAAGAGGCCGGAGACCACGGCGAACAGCAGGGCAAGCCAGAAGGTGCGGATCTGGAATTCGTAGTGGCTGGCCAGCCATTCGGGCGCGTCCTTGCGGCTGATATAGGCCAGGATCGCCGCGATGACGCAGGTGAGGCCGCCGGTCGGCGGGCCCGCGATCAGCAGGGCGTAGCCGATGCCGGGCAGCATCTTGTCGTCCTGCAGCCGAGGCGGGACGGCGGGGTCCAGGGTGGGGTCTGACAACGGTTTGAGCCTTGAAATATCGTCGTTGGCCCAACGATCGCGCCGACGGGGGCGTGATGCAAATGAAGGTGGCGTCATGACGCCGTTTTCACCTTCGGCTCGAACATTACGAAAAAGTCATGTTCTTCGAACGCGTCCGGTCCGGCGCGGCGGCCGTAATGAGCAGTGACCGCGCGCCGTCGACTTTCTCCCCACCCATCTGCCCCCAATCGATGGAAGGTTCCAAAAGATGATGCGTTCGATCCTCCGCGGCGCCGCGGCGCTGGCGTTCGCCACGACCGCGCTGGCCACCCCCGCTCTCGCCGACCACCATGGCGCCAAGCCCAACATCGTCGGCGTCGCCGCCGGCAACGCGGACTTCTCGACCTTGGTCACGGCGGTCAAGGCCGCCGGCCTCGTCGACACCCTGTCGGGCGCGGGTCCGTTCACGGTGTTCGCCCCCACCAACACCGCCTTCGGCAAGCTGCCGGCCGGCACGGTGGAAACCTTGGTCAAGCCCGAGAACAAGGCGACCCTGACCAAGATCCTCACCTGCCACGTCGTGGCCGGGAAGGTCGAGGCCAAGACCCTGCTCGGCGCCATCCAGTCCAACGGCGGCGCCTACACGATCAACACCGTCGGCGGCTGCCAGTTCAAGGCGGCGGTCGAGGGCGGCAAGGTCGTGATCACCGACGAGAAGGGCGGCAAGAGCACCGTCACCGCCACCGACGTCGCGGCCAGCAACGGCGTGATCCACGTGATCGACACCGTGCTGATGCCCCGCTGATCGAGGCCCGCCCCCAGCCTCGATCGCGAACGCCCCGGCCTTTGGTCGGGGCGTTTTGCGTTTCGGCTCAGGGCAGCAGCTCGGTCGGCGGATCGTGCGGGTCGAAGGCCTGGCCGGCGCCGATCCAGGGCAGGGCGGCGGTGAGCAGCAACAGGACGAAGACCATCCGCGCGGTCATGTCGACGCCCACCGCGGCCATGCCGGCGCTCAGAGAGAAGGCCAGGGTCGCCGCCGCGCCGAAGGCGGTCAGGGCGATCATGCCGGTCAGGGCCGCTCGCGCCTCGAGCCGCGCCACCCCGAAGCGGGCCTTGGGCGAGAGGTCCGCGCCGACGGCCGCGATCGCCCGCGCCAGGGTCGAGAAGCTGGCGAGACGATCCTCGAACCGGCCCGGCCCCTGATAGCTCTGCGAGACGATGACGATCCGCCGCCGGCCGAAGGTCAGCAGCAGGCTCCGCCGGCCTCCGCCCTGGCCCACGGCCAGGCGATAGCGGGTCAGGCCGGTCAGCGGAAAGCGCCGCTCGGCCTTGCCGCGCGTCTCCACCAGGACCCCGGCCTCCAGCGTCCAGACCGTCTCGGGCTGGAGCGGAGAGAGCCGGGCGCCGTGGCGGATGCTCATGAGGTTCAGGCTCTTACGGCGGTGATCTCGACCCCGGCGGCGGCGGCGTGCGGCGCCAGCGCCAGGGGCTTTTCGACCCGAACCCGGGCGCGGGTGACGCGGGGATCGGTGAAACAGGCCTGGGCCAGGCGCTCGGCGAAGGTCTCGACGAGGTCGATGTGGCCCTCGGCGACGATGGCGCGGGCGGCCTCGCCGACCATCTCGTAGTTCACGGTGTCGGGCAGGCGCTCGCAGTGGCTGGCGGCCACGTCCAGTTCGACATCGACGACCAGCGGCTGCATGCGGCCGTGCTCGTGGTCATAGACCCCGATCTGGGCCTCGACCTTTAGGCCGCGCACGAAGACCTTGGTGACGATGACGCGCGCCAGGTCCTGAGCGCCAAAGGGGGGCTGCGCGGAAGCGGTGTCGGGGAGCGGAGCTGCGGCCAAGGGGCGGCCTCTCTGGTTACGGAGCGACGATGTCGGGCGTCTTCCAGCCCAGGTGCTGGCCGCCGTCCACGGCGATCATCTGGCCCGTGACCGACGTGGCGTCAATGAGATAGCGCAGGGCGGCGGCGATCTCGTCGGGTGTCGCGCGACGTTGGAGCAGGGTTCCCGCGGCCTCGGCCTCGAACTCGCCGGGCGCCTGGTGGACCGACGGCAGCACCGGTCCGGGGCCGATGGCGTTGACCCGGATGCGCGGCGCCAGGGCCTGGGCCAGGGTCTGGGTCGCCCACCATAGGCCCGCCTTCGACAGGCTGTAGCTGAAGAACTGCGGATTAGGCCGCCAGACGCGCTGGTCGATGATGTTGACCACCAGGCCCGTGCGATCGGCCGGCAGGGCGGCGGCGAAGGCCTCGGCCAGCACGACCGGCGCGCGCAAATTGGTTTCGAGGTGCAGGTCCCAGGTTTGACGGGACAGGCCGCCCACGCGGTCGTCCTCGAAGGCCGAGGCGCTGTTGACCAGCAGGGTGACGGGGCCGAGGGCCTGAGCCGCCTGGGCGATCAGGCCGCCGGTGTCGGTCTCGTTGACGAGGTCGGCGGTGACCACGGCCGCGCGGCGACCCAGCGCCCGCGCGTCGGCGGCCGTCTCCTCGGCCTCGTTCGTCGAGGCGCGGCAGTGGATGGCGACGTCGTAGCCGGCGCGGGCGGCCTCGATGGCCAGAGCCCGGCCGATCCGACGCCCCGCGCCGGTGACCAGGGCCGCGCCGCGCGCCGAACCGGACATCAGTCGATGCGGCCGAATTCCGCGACGTTCAGGACGAGGATGACGCCCAGGAAGATGGCGATGACGAGGATCGCGAGCATGGCGCGGCTCCGAAAGAGAAAGACGTTGTGGTTCGGCTTTAAAGGGCGAGGCCGCCGACCGCAAGCGCGGGAGACCGCGTAGCTCATTCACTCGTCATCCCGGCTGCGGCGTAGCGGAGAGCCGGGACCCAGGGGCGACCGCGACGCCCTTTGCCCCTCGGTCCCGGATAGCCTCTTCGAGGCTTCCGGGATGACGAGATCCGGTTACTTCAGAGGCCTAGAGCCCCGCCAGCTTCCCCGCCGTCCTCAGGTCCCGCACGAACTCCGCATAGGCCTTCGCCTTGGTCTCCGCGTCGGGAACGCGGAGCAGGAACGAGGGGTGATAGGTCACTAAGCCTTGGGCCTGGTCCGGCAGTTGAATGGGCTTGCCGCGGTGGGCGGCGATTGGCGTTGGTTTGCCGATAACCGCCAGCGCCGCGGTCGCCCCCAGCATCACGATCACCCGAGGACGCGCGATGCGGCGCTCGGCGTCGAGCCACCAGCGGCAGGCGGTGACCTCGCCGCGGTCGGGCGTCTTGTGCAGCCGTCGCTTGCCTCGAACCTCGTGCTTGAAGTGCTTCACGGCGTTGGTGACGAAGGCCTGGTCGCGTGGCACGCCCGCTTCCGCCAGCGCCTTGTCGAACACCTGTCCGGCCGGACCGACGAAAGGTCGCCCAGCGAGGTCTTCCTGATCGCCAGGCTGCTCGCCGACAAACATCAACGGTGCGTGGCGAGCCCCTTCGCCGGGCACGCCCTGGGTGGCGTCGCGCCAAAGGTCGCAGCGACGGCACACCTGAATTCCGGCCTCGACCTCTTCCAGCGTCGTCGGTGCGCCTTGACCAAACGAGGCGTCACGCGAATGGCGCAGAGCGGCCTTCAGCACGCGATCGGACGGTTGGCGAGGCGGGGCGGCGACCATGGCGGCGGCGCGATCCTGAGCGGTGGCGATCAGCTCCGGAATGAGCGCGGCTTCCGGCAGGTTCCGCCAGTAACGCTTCGGCATCTCCTGGCGCATCTGCTTGGGGTTCAGTCGCGCCGGATTGAAGATCGAGGCGTAGTAGGTGCGCCAGAGCTCCTCCTGGGCGTCCTCGGACGGCGCGTCGGCCGGATCCGCGCCTTCGGAGACCCGCAGCCGTTCGCCGTCCCAGGCCACGCACGCGTCGGGCGTCAGGATCGTCCAGTCCATGGCGGTGAAGCGGCGGACGAAGAACGGCGCCACCGCCTCTGTGACGCGGTGCGCCGGCTCGAACCAGGCGGCGTAGGTCTCGGTCGCCGCGCCGTCGACAAGCCGGAAGCGGACGAAGGCCTTCATCTTGTGCGCGGCGCGGCTGACCGCCTTGGCCATATCGCGCGCCTGGGCCATGTCGGGGTCGGCGGGGTTCTCCATGAGGCGTGGCTCCCGCTCCAGTCGCCAGAGGATGCGGTAGAGCATGGCGAAGCGATCCGGCCCGCGATGGAGGATCACCTGCTCGGCGAGCTCGAGAAAGGCGGCGGGGACGGTGAAGCTCGAAGCGCCCCCTCCGTCACGTCGCGTATCCGCGTCGCGCCACCTCCCCCGTTTCACGGGTGAGGAGGAAACCTCACCCTCCTGCCCCGC
>CAKZJK010000492.1 GCA_936942565.1 uncultured Caulobacter sp.
CCGCCGTGGTCAGCAGTACATCTTGGTCGGCGTTGCAGACCGCCACGCCTACAATGCCGTCGCCATCGTCCAGCTTCATGGCGATCTTGCCGTTGCGGCGGACGTCCACGAAATCGCTGAGCTTGTTGCGGCGAACGCTGCCCGAGCGGGTGGCGAACATGACGTCCAGGCCGCTCCAGGTCGCTTCGTCCTCGGGCAGGGCCAGGATCGAGGTGATCGTCTCGCCCGACTCGATCGGCAGAAGGTTCACGAACGCCTTGCCGCGCGAGTTGGCGACGCCCAGGGGCAGACGCCACACCTTCATCTTGTAGACCTTGCCGCCGGAGGTGAAGAACAGCAGCGGCGCGTGGGTCGAGGCCGAGAACACGCGGGTGACGGCGTCCTCGTTCTTGGTCGCCATGCCCGACTTGCCCTTACCGCCCCGGTGCTGGGTGCGGTAGTTGGCCAGCGGCGTGCGCTTGACGTAGCCGCCCATGGTCACGGTGATGACCATGTCCTCGCGGACGATCAGATCCTCGTCTTCCATGTCGGCGTCGCCGTCGACGATGTGGCAGAGGCGCGGAATCGCGAACTTCTCGCGGACCTCGACCAGTTCCTCGCGAACCACGGCCATGATGTTGGCGCGGTCGGACAGCAGTTCCAGATAGCCTCGAATGGCGTCGGCCAGGGTCTCGGCCTCGTTGCCGATTTCCTCGCGGCCCAGGCCCGTCAGACGCGACAGGGTCAAGGCCAGGATGGCGCGCGCCTGCTCGTCGGTCAGGCGGATAAGACCGCCCGCTTCCTGGATGGTGCGCGGGTCGGCGATCAGCTCGACCAGCGGCAACATGTCGCCGGCCGGCCAGGACTTGGCCACCAGGCGTTCGCGGGCCTCGGTCGGATCCTTCGACGAGCGGATGATGTGGATGAACTCGTCGATATTGGCGACGGCGATGGTCAGACCAACCAGCACGTGGCCCCGGTCACGCGCCTTGCCAAGTTCGAACTTGGTGCGGCGGACGACGACTTCCTCGCGGAACTCGACGAACAGCTGCAGCAGCTTGTGCAGCCCCATCTGCTCGGGACGACCGCGGTTTAGGGCCAGCATGTTGACGCCGAACGAGCTCTGCAGCGCGGTGAAGCGGTACAGCTGGTTCAGGATCACCTCGCCCGAGGCGTCACGCTTCAGCTCGATGACGATGCGCATGCCGTCGCGATTGGACTCGTCGCGGATGTCGGCGATGCCCTCTAGCTTCTTGTCGCGAACCAGCTCGGCGATGTGCTCGACCAGATTGGCTTTGTTCACCTGGTACGGGATCTCGGTGACGATGATGGCTTCGCGGCCGGCGCGCAGCTCCTCGACACTGGCCACGCCACGCATGATGACCGAGCCGCGGCCGGTCAGCAGCGCCTGGCGTGGGCCCGCGCGGCCGATGATCTCGCCGCCGGTCGGGAAATCGGGGCCGGGCACGAGGTCCAGCAGTTGGTCGGTGGTGACGTCCGGATCGTCGATCAGCAGCAGGCAGGCGTCGATGATCTCGCCCAGGTTATGGGGCGGGATGTTGGTCGCCATGCCCACGGCGATGCCGCCCGCGCCGTTGACCAGCAGGTTCGGAATCCGCGACGGCAGGACGGTCGGTTCCTGCTCCTTGCCGTCGTAGTTGTCGGCGAAGTCGACCGTGTCCTTGTCGAGGTCGGCCAGCAGCGACATCGCCGGCGGCGCCATGCGGCATTCGGTGTAGCGCATGGCCGCGGGCATATCGCCATCGACCGAACCGAAGTTGCCCTGGCCGTCGATCAGCACCAGCCCCATCGAGAACGACTGGGTCATGCGGACCAGGGTGAAATAGATCGAGGCGTCACCGTGCGGGTGGTACTTACCCATCACGTCACCGACCACGCGGGCCGATTTGACGTAGGGGCGCTCCGGCGTCTGCCCTTGCTCGTGCATCGAGAACAGCACCCGACGGTGCACGGGCTTGAGACCGTCGCGCGCGTCTGGCAGGGCGCGGCTGACGATCACGCTCATGGCGTAGTCGAGGTAGGAGCGGCGGAGTTCGTCCTCGATGTTGATCGGGGCGATATCCCCGCGGGAACCGTCAGCGGGGATCGTGGTGTGTTCGTCGCTCAAGGGAATTTTTCGCCGTCAGAATCGGACACGGAACTGTCGGAAACTGTTAGCATTCCGACAGGGCGGACGCCACCTTTACGGCCTTTTCGTCCCCAGTCCCTCGCTTGTTCAAAAGGAAACCCGTGATGCGCAGCCTTACCCTCGCGACGACCCTGGGCCTCGCCGCCCTGATCACCGCCGCGCCGGCCCTGGCCCAGACCGCCGCGACCGCCCAAGTCAAGGGTGGCGACGGCAAGGATATGGGCGTTATCGCCCTTACCGAGGCCCCTCACGGCGTCCTGCTGAAACTTGAGCTCAAGGGGCTGACGCCAGGCTGGCACGCGGTCCATTTCCACGAGAAGGGCGACTGTGGAACGCCAGACTTCAAGTCGGCCGGCGCGCACGTCCACACCACCGCTCAGGTCGTGCACGGCCTGCTGAACCCCGACGCCAACGACAACGGCGACCTGCCGAACATCTTCGCCAACACCGATGGCTCCGCCACCGCCGAGATCTACTCGACGCTCGTCTCGCTGAAAGGCGCCGGCGGCCGCCCCGCCCTGCTGGACGCCGACGGCTCGGCCATCGTTGTCCACGCCAGCCCGGACGACCACAAGAGCCAGCCGATCGGCGGCGCCGGCGCGCGCGCGGCTTGCGGCGTGATCAAGTAGCCGCTTAGCTCCCGCCGAGACTCACCCCAGCCTCGGCGGGAGACCCCATGCGTACCTGGCGACTGTCGATCCTCGCCCTGCTGTTGGCCGCGACCGCCGCCTGCGATGGCCAGAAGAAGGATCGTGACACCGCGGCGCCGCCCGCGCCAGCGCCCCAGGCCGCGCCGTCCATGCCTTCGCGCCCCACCGCCCAGCCGACGCAGCTCGTCTCTCTTGCCTGGCGGCCCAGCAGCTCCAACCAGAACCTGCAGGCCTTCGATCTCGAGGTTTCAGGCCTTGACGTGCTAGCCGTCTGCCATGTGCCGCCCGGCTGGACCATCAACGCCACCGGCTCCGGAGAAGGCGTCACCGAGCTCAAGGGCCAGGCCACGGTCGGGGCGGCCTACGTGAGCCTGGACGACATGCAGGACATCGCCGGCCTGTTCCTGGTTCGCGCCCGCCCAAGCGAGACCTTCGCGGTCAAGGGCGAGATCACCACGGGGATCTATGGCGGCGACCAGACCACGATCCCGGCCACGCCCGCCCTGCTCCGCCGCGACGCCGCCGACCGCTGCCCGCCACCGAAGGGCTAGGCGGCTTCGGCGAGCGCCTCTTCCGGCTTGATCCGCTTCTCGGTCATGGCGACCAGAGCGACGCCGACCATGGTCGCGCCGCCACCGATCAGCAGCTGCGGCGTCAGCTTGTCGCCGAGGAACAGGATGCCGATCGTGCACGAGACCAACGGCGTCAGCAGGAAATAGGGCGTCACGCGCCCCGCTTCGCGGCGCTGGACCAGCCAGAACAGCAGCGCGCTGGCGCCGACGGTCGAGACCACCGCCGCGAACAACACCGCCACCCAGGCGATCGGCGGCGCGGCCTTGATCCGCTCGACCTGTCCGTTCTCGAAGACGAACGACATGGTCAGGAGCACCGGCGCGGCCACCAAGGCGGTCACGCCCTGCATCTTCAACGGTTTGATTCCAGGCGTCTTGCGCACCAGCACCGTCGCCACCGCCCAGCAGGCCCCGGCGAAGACAATCAGCACGATGGCCGGCAGATCGCCCGCGCCGTGGGGATCCAGGCTCATCCAGGCCACGCCGAGGAAGGCGATCACCAAGCCCGCGACAGCCGGCGGGCGCATGCTCTCGCCCAGGATCCGCCACGCGAAGATGGCCGTGAACGGAATCCACAGCTGGCTGGCGACCACCAGCGGGCTCAGCGCCTTGGCCATGCTGAAGGCGACGTAGATCACCCCGAAATGGATCGGTCCGGTCAGCAGCACGATCGCCAGCAGCTTTCTGGGCTCGGGGAAAGGCGGCCGAATGAACGGGAACAGGAAGGCCAGCGCCACCAGGAACCGCAACCCACCCATCAGCATCGGCGGCAGGTAGAGGGTCGCCACCTTGGCGGCGGCGTTGTTGATCCCCCAGGTCAGGATGATCGCCAGGATGGCGAGGTATTCCAGACCGGTCAGAGGGGAGGACTTGGCGGACATGGCCCCGCTTGGACCAGACCCGCCGCCTCGGGTCAATCGCGGCTCAGGCGACGCCGACCACCTCGCGGATCGCCGAGGTCAGCAGGACGAGATCTTCATCGGGCGTCGTGAACGCCGGCGTGAGGTAGACGACCTTGCCCATCGGCCTGATCCACGCGCCAAGCTCGGCGAAGCGCGCGCAGAGATCGCCCACCGGCACGGGCGCATCGAACTCCACGACACCGATCGCGCCGAGGGTCCGGACATCGACGACACCCCGGCCACTTCGACACGTCTCAAGCCCCTGGGCCAGGGCGGCGTTGATCCGTTCGACGTTCGCCGCCCAAGCGCCATCCTCGAACAGGTCCAGCGAGGCGTTGGCGGCCGCGCAGGCGAGCGGATTGGCCATGTAGGTCGGGCCGTGCATCAGCGCCGCGCCCGGGTCATCCGACCAGAACGCCTCGAACACCTTGCGCGAGGCCACGGCGGCCGACAGCGGCAGAGTACCACCGGTCAAGGCCTTGGACAGGGTGACGATGTCCGGCTCCACCCCCGCCGCCTGCATGGCGAACAGGGTCCCGGTGCGGCCAAAGCCGGTAAAGATCTCGTCGAAGATCAGCAGGACATCGTGCTTGTCCGCGAGCCGGCGCAGCCTCCGCAGCACCTCTGGTGGGTGCAGCAACATGCCGCCCGCGCCCTGCACCAGCGGTTCGACAAGGACCGCCGCGATCTCGTGTCCCCGTTCGGCGAGCAGGCCGTCGAGCGCCGCCTCGCTCCGCGCGTCGCGCGGCAGGTAGGCGATCACCTGCGCCGGCATCACGCCGGCGAACAGGCTGTGCATCCCCTCCTCCGGGTCACAGACCGTCATCGTCGCCAGGGTGTCGCCGTGATAGCCGCCCCGGAAGGCCAGGAACTTGGTCCGCCCCGCGCCCCCCTGATTGATCTGGAACTGCAGCGCCATCTTCATGGCGATCTCGACCGAGACCGAGCCGCTCTCGGCGAAGAAGACGTGATCGAGCTCGCCTGGCAGCATCCGCGCCAGCCGCTCGGCCAGGCGATAGGCCGGCTCAT
>CAKZJK010000493.1 GCA_936942565.1 uncultured Caulobacter sp.
TCGTCTCAAGCGTTCGCCGTAACGAAGGCTCGCCGGCCTCGCGCCTCAAGACCCTCGCCTATGTCGACAGTGTCCTGGCGCGGACCGAGGCTGTCGCCGCCGGGGCCGACGAGGCGGTTATGCTGAACAATCGCGGCGAGCTGGTCTGCGGCGCGGCGGCCAATCTCTTCTGGGTCTCGGGCGGGCGGCTGTTCACGCCGGCGCTCGACTGCGGCGTCCTGCCGGGCATCACCCGGGCGCGGCTGCTGACCGCCCAGGCGGTCGAGGAGGTCGCCGTCGGACCCGAGGCGCTGGACAAGGCCGAAGCGGTGTTCCTGACCAACAGTCTGATCGGCGTCCGTCCGGTCTCGCGCCTGGGCGAGCGGTCGTTCGCGCCGCATCCCCTCGTGGAGCGCCTGCGCGAGGCGCTTCCGGCCTGAGGAGGGCTCAGCTCGCGTTCGACCAGAGCACCGCGTCCACTCGGCGCGGGCGCAGATAGAGCGTGCGGTTGAAGGTCAGCGGGCTGGGCAGGATCAGCTGGATCGGCGAGCTGTAGACGTAGGACGCGCGGGCCAGGATCACGCTCTTGCTGGCGGGCAGGACGGCGACCGGCACGTCGGTCAGGACGGCGCCCTTGGCGGGGCAGTTGGTCATGTCCGTCGCCGAGGCGCGCGACCAATCGACGGTGGCCTTGCCGTTGGCGTCCGCGATGACGCTGGCGACGCACATCCTCAGGCTGGTCGTGGGGAACGGCGACAGGATCACCGCGCCGATATTGAAGATGTCGGTCGTTCGCGTCGGTCCGGTCTGCGACGCCTGGGCGGTCAGGTCGCCGATCGAGGCGGTGATGTTAGACAGCCGGCGCTTGGCCATCATCGCCTGGGTCAGCTCGGCCATGCCGCAATAGAGCAGGATCAGCGCGGGCGCGATCAGGGCGAACTCGACCGCCGAGGCGCCGCGCCGGTCACGCCAGAAGCGCCGCGAGGTTGAACGGCGCGCACTCATTGTTCGTAGGGCTCGTTCATGAAGGCGGTGGCCGCGTAGATGATCCGCTTGCCGTCGGCGGTCACGAGGCCGGCGTTCAGAAGGGGCGTGACAAGCGGCCAGGTGTAGTAGGCCCTGACCAGCACGATCGACCCCGCCTTGCCCGGGTCCCAGACGGGCGGATCGGGCGCGGTGGCGCCGGACGCGCCGATGCTGCTGAAGTCAGCATAGGTGCGCACGTCCAGCGTCAGGGCGCCGGCGCAGCGCTCGCCCAGCCAGCTCATCCTGCCGCACACGGCCGTCTTGAAATCCGCGGCCGTCAGCTTCGCGCCTTGGACCTGGCCCGTCCGGATGGTGCGGCCCGCGTCGATGATGGCGGTCTCGAGGGTGAGGGAGACCAGGAACACCAGTCCCAGCTCGATCAGCGCCATGACCAGCAGCAGGAACGGGATCGAGACGAGGGCGAACTCCACCGCGGTGGCCCCGCGCTCGGCGCGCGCGAAGCGGACGGCCGTCCGCGCCAGGCGGAGACTGGCCAATCTTCGCCTTACGCGAGCGATGAGGGAGCGATGAGCCATGCGGAGCGGCGCTTCGTGACGGGAGCGCGAGCCTAGGCGGAACGACCCTAA
>CAKZJK010000494.1 GCA_936942565.1 uncultured Caulobacter sp.
CGGCCAACTTCGCCCAGCTGGCCTCGGCCTACGCGGCGAAGCACCGCGTCGAGCCCGGGTTGCTGAAGCGAGCCATCGCCCACGTCTCGGTGAAGAGCCACGCCAACGGCGCCAAGAACGCCAAGGCTCACCTGCGCAAGCCGATCACCGAGGAGCAGGCCCTGAACGCGCCGATGATCGCCGAGCCCCTGGGCCTGTTCGACTGTTGCGGCGTCTCGGACGGCGCGGCGGCGGCGATCGTCACCACGCCCGAGATCGCCCGCGCGCTGGGCAAGCACGACCTTGTCACCGTGAAGGCCCTGCAGCTGTCGGTCTCGAACGGCTACGAGAGCCAGTACAACGGCTGGGACGGCAGCCACTTCCACACGGCCCGCATCGCCGCCGGCAAGGCCTACAAGGAGGCCGGCATCGAGCGGCCGCGCGAGCAGATCTCGATGATGGAGGTGCACGACTGCTTCTCGGTCACCGAACTGGTGACCATGGAGGACCTCTTCATCTCGCCCGAGGGGCAGGGCTGGAAGGACGTGCTGGATGGCTTCTACGACGCCGACGGCGGGGTGCCGTGCCAGATCGATGGCGGCCTCAAGTGCTTCGGTCACCCGATCGGCGCCTCTGGCCTGCGGATGCTGTACGAGATGTATCTGCAGCTTCAGGGGCGAGCGGGCGAGCGACAGCTGGCCAACCCGGTTTTCGGCATGACCCACAACCTGGGTGGCGCGCCGGCCAGCAATGTCTGCTCGGTGGCGATCATCGGCCAAGAGGGGGCTTAATTCCGTCCGGCGCTTGATGTACCGAGGAGCCCATGGCTCTCAAAGGCTTCAAGCGCTGGATCTTCGCGGGTGTCGTCCTGTTCCTGGCGCTGATCCTGTCAGCCGCCTTCTTCTGGCGTTACGACATCCTCAGCAACGCGCTGGATCCCAAGGTCCCGTTCCTGACCTACCACCCGCCCCCCGCGCCGGACTACGGCAAGCGGGAGACATGGGCGCTGCTGCCGCGCGATCCCGATGCCATTCCGCCCGGCGACCGGCCTGTCGACATCTTCTTCGTGCACCCGACCACCTTCGATGGCGGACGGGACTGGAACGGCGGGATCGACCAGCCCAAGGCCGCGCGGTTCCTGTCGCGCGTGGTGCTGCCCAACTACGCCGGTCCCTTCGATCGCGTGGGCCGAATCTTCGCGCCGCGCTATCGGCAGGCCAGCCTCTACACCTACCTGACCCTGCGCGACGACGCCCGCGAGGCGCGGCGCTTCGCCTATGGCGACGTCCTCCAGGCCTTCCGCGCCTACCGCGTCCGCTACGGCCAGGATCGGCCGTTCATCGTCGTCGGGGTGGAGCAGGGCGGATCCCTGGCCGCGCGCTTGTTGGCCGAGGAGATCGCCGCCAAGCCCGAGCTCAAGCGCCGCCTGGTCGCGGCCTATCTGATCGAAACGCCGGTCCCCGCCGATGAATATGCCCAGACCGCGCCGCTGCCGGCTTGCCAACGCAAGGCCCAGGCCGGCTGCGTCGCCGCGTGGATTTCCGCTCCC
>CAKZJK010000495.1 GCA_936942565.1 uncultured Caulobacter sp.
CGCAAGGCCCGCCCCGCGGCCGCGAAGCCGCCATGCGCCACCACCTCGGCGAACAGGGCGTAGTCGTTGAGGTCCACGGCCATGATTGTCTCATTTATGGAACGCTGAAAGCCGAATTCCCCGTCTACTCCGATTTTCGTTCCAGGAGCATCTCCTTTGTCACCGACGGACGCCCCGCCGGCGAAACCAAGGAGAGACAAGATGAGCAAGACTTTCGAAGGCAAGGTTGTCGTGGTGACCGGCGGCGCCAGCGGCATCGGCCTCGCCACCGCCAAGCGCTTTTCCGAGCTCGGCGCTTCGGTCTACGTGACCGGCCGCCGCGAGGCTGAATTGGCGGCCGCCGTGAAGGCGATCGGCGGCGACGTGACCGGCGTGCGGGGCGACGCCTCCAAGCTGGCCGACCTCGATAAGCTGTACGACACGATCCAGCAGCGCCACGCCCACATCGACGTGCTGGTCCCCAACGCCGGCGGCGGTTCGATGCTGCCCCTCGGCGCGATCACCGAGGAGCACTACGACGACACCTTCGGCCGCAATGTGAAGGGCGTGGTCTTCACCGTGCAGAAGGCCCTGCCTCTGCTACGCGACGGCGGCGCGATCGTGCTGGTCGGATCGACGGCGGCCGTGCAAGGCACGCCGGCCTTTAGCGTCTACGGCGCGTCCAAGGCCGCCGTCCGCAACCTGGCGCGTGGCTGGACCAACGACCTCAAGGACCGCGGCATCCGCGTGAACGTCGTCTCGCCGGGGCCGGTGAAGACGCCGGGTCTGGTCGAGCTGGCCGGTCCGGACGCCGCCGCCCAGCAGGGCCTGCTGGACTTCATGGCCAGCCAGATCCCCCTGGGTCGGGTCGCCGATCCGTCCGAGATCGCCAAGGCGATCACCTTCCTGGCGTCCGAGGACGCCAGCTTCATCGCCGGCGCCGAGCTGTTCGTCGACGGCGGCATGACCCAGGTTTGAGGGAGGCCGACATGACGATCGAACAGCTGCTGATCCGCAATCTGCACGAGGTGTTCGGCGAGGGCGATCCCGCCCGCCGCCGGGCCGCGATCGACGACCTCTACGCCGAGGACGCGGTCTTCTACGCCCCGGGCGGCGAGGGCCATCACGGCCGCGAGGCGATCGACCGGATCGCCGGGATCATCCGATCCGGCCATCCGACCTTCGCCTACACCGAGACCTCCCCGGCCCAGGCCAGCCATGACGCCGGCCGCCTGTCGTGGGTCTCGGGGCCGCCCGGAGAGCCGCCCCGCTATGCGGGTCATGACTTCATCCTGGTCCGCGACGGCAAGATCGCGGCGATCTACGTGTTCCTGGATGGGGAGGACAAATAGCCGACGCCGGGCGACGTCGGGGCTCAGTACTCGACGTCGTCCTCTTCGCCCTCGCCGCCTTCCTCGCCGCCCATGGCGTTCTCGAGGCTGTCGATGATGTCGTCCATCTGGTCGGGCGTGATCGAGACGTAGAGCGACTCCCCGCCGATGGCCGAGACCAGCAGGCGGTAGCCGTCCTCGGTCTCCTGCAGGCTGAACGATTGGAGCGGCAGGAGCTTGGCCATGGGGGATCCTTCCCGGAAAGAGAAGGCGCTGATCTAAAGGGCCGGTGGCCCTATTTCAACGCGCCTCGCCGCAGCATGGCCACGTGGGCGGCGATCAGGGCCTCGCGCTCGATCCAGGGAAACTCCGGCCGGGCGATCAGCAGCGAGACCAGGCCGTGCAGTCCCGCCCACAGCGACTGGGCCGCGGCCATGACGTCGTCCCCGGCCATCACGCCCTGGGCGTGCAGCTCGCCGATCATCTCGACGAACACGGCGAACACCTCCTTGCCCGCCAGCATCGGCCGCCCGCCGGTCTTCTCCAGGAAGCTCCCGTCGACGCTCTTTTCCAGCATGAAGGCCACGCGATAGGCGTCGGGATGGTCGAGGCCGAAGTCGATATAGACCCTCAGGCAGAGCTCGAAATTCCGGGGCGTGAAGACGTAGGCGGCGCGCGCGTCCGCCATGCGCTGGCCCAGGATGGCGAAGGCTCGCACGCACAGCTCGGCGGCGATGTCGTCCTTGGTGGCGAAATAGGCGTAGAGGGCCGGCTGCGAGATGCCGGCGACCTCGGCGATCTGGCGGGTCGAGACCGCGTGGACGCCCTTCTGAGCGAACAGGGCTTGGGCGGCGTCGAGGATCTCCTCGCGGCGCTCGGCGCCTTGGCCCTTGGGCTTGCGGGGGGAGCGGACGCTCGGCGAGGAAAGACTGGGGGAAAGAGAACTAGGGGACGTCATCGCGGTCCTTGACCATCGCCGTCGAAGCTTGACAAGCGAGCATTGTCGATCACTGATAACTTATCACTGATCGATTTGGAACACCCACATGTGGCGGCTCCCGCTGTTCGCGTCCACGGCCCTGCTCGCGGTGACGCTGGCCGGTTGCGGCGCCAAGTCGAAGGCCGACGCGCCGCCCGCCCCGACGCCGGTCGAGGCCGTCGAGGTCGCCGCGCCGGGAGGGGCGGCCACGGTCGGCGGCGCCGGCACGCTGGAGCGGCGGCGCGAGATGGCGCTGTCCTTCCGTATTCCCGGGGTCCTGACCGCCTTGCGGGTCGAGGCCGGCGACAGCGTCCGGGCCGGCCAGGTCATCGCCGCGATCGACCTCGCCGGCGTCGACGCCGTGGCCACCGCGCACGTGGCGGAGGCGCTGCGCTACCGGCAGTTCGATCCCTAAAGGATAGGCAGTCCGCAAATAAACGCGAATCAACGCAAATGCAAAGCTTTTGGGAATATTTCTATTTGCGTTTATTTGCGGACTGTTTTGCTTTTGAAAGCTACCAATCGAAATTCTTCACTAGGCCGGCCAGGAA
>CAKZJK010000496.1 GCA_936942565.1 uncultured Caulobacter sp.
GGCGACCTGTGGCTGGCCAATGCCCGCGCCGCCAATGCCGCCGCGGCCGAGCTGGCCGCCGCCCAGGATGCCGATGGTCGAGCCGGGAACCAGGGGAAACTCAGCCATCACGCTCTCTTAGTCCTCGACGCTTTCGGCGACGCTGTCGGTCTGGGCGGCGCGGAAGTCAGCCAGGCGCTGGGCCAGGCTGGCGTCCGAAAGCGCCAGGATCTGGGCGGCCAGCAGGCCGGCGTTCTTGGCGCCCGCCTCGCCGATCGCCAGGGTCGCCACCGGAACGCCGCCGGGCATCTGCACGATCGACAGCAGCGAATCGAGGCCCGACAGCGCCTTGGACTGCACGGGCACGCCAAGGACGGGCAGGTTGGTCATCGAGGCGGCCATGCCCGGCAGGTGCGCCGCGCCGCCGGCCCCGGCGATGATCACCTTGTAGCCGGCCTTTTCCGCGCCCGTGGCGAAGTCGAACAGGCGCTGGGGCGTGCGGTGGGCCGAGACCACCTTGGCCTCCCAGGCCACGCCCAGGCTGTCCAGCGCGTCGGCGGCGCCCTTCATGGTCGGCCAGTCCGAACGGCTGCCCATGATGATGGCGACAGGCGGGGTGGTCGAAGACATCGGCGTCATCCCGTTGATGAAAGCCGCCCCGTATGCGGGCAGCCCCCTCCGCGCAAGCCCAAAACGTCACCAAACGCCTGAAACAGCGGCGCGCGGCGACACGCCCGGCCGAGATGCCGGCGCCCCGATTGCGCCCGTCACGGTTACCGTTAACCATATTCAAGCTGTGCCATTTCGATTCGCGTAGGGTCATGAAGATTACCGGCGCCCGGACCGAGCCCTTCGCCGCCATCCGCAAGCGCGCCTTGGCGCGAGCGGGAGCCCAGGTCGCGGTCAGGGAAGTGTCCGCGCCCGACAGCGCCGCCTTTCTGGGCCTGACCGAGACGGACCTCACGCCCAAGGTGATCGAGGCGCTCCAGACCCTGATGACCGAGATCGAGGATCTACGGAACGAGGTCTCGGCCTTGAAGCTGCGGCTGAACGAGGCCCAGAACCTGGCCGACATGGACGCCCTGACCCCGGTGCTGAACCGCCGCGCCTTCCTGCGCGAAATGAAGCGCGTCGCCGCCTTCGCCCAGCGCTACGGCTCGCCGGCCAGCGTGGTGTTCTTCGACCTGGACGGCTTCAAGTGGGTCAACGACCGCTTCGGCCACGCCGCCGGCGACCAGGCGCTGAGGGCCGTGGCCAAGCGCCTGCTGAGCAATGTTCGCGAGAGCGACGTCGTCGGCCGCATGGGCGGCGACGAATTCGCCGTGCTGCTGGCCCAGGCCGACCGAGAGACCGCCCTGACCAAGGCTCGCGCCCTGGCCGACGCGGTGATGGGCGCGCCGGTCGAGTTCGGCGAATGGTCCGCCCCGCTGCACATCTCGTACGGCGTGCGCGAGATCGAGGCCGGCGCGGATCCGGAGGTCGCCCTCGCCGAGGCCGACGCGGCCATGTTCCTGCGCAAGCGCAAGAAGGCCGTCGCCTGATCTAGTTTTCGGGCCGCGCGGAACGCGGACAACCGAAGATCGTGCGACCTTATCGCGCGGCGACCGCGAGTCATTCGCAGACTATGCTTTTCAAGGTCTGTTAAGCATGGCGGCGCGGGACGGATGCAGAAAATTCTGATCGCCGAGGACGACCCCGTCCTGTCGATGATCTACGAGATCACGCTGACGGAGGCGGGCTTCGAGGTGCTGCTGTGCCATGACGGCCAGGAGGCCTTCGAGGCGCTGGCCGGCTTCTCGCCCGATCTCGTCATCACCGATCATTCGATGCCCCGCATGAGCGGCGGCGACCTGATCAGCGCCGTGCGCCGGACCTGTCCGCACGCCGCCACGCTGATGGCCTCGGGCGTCGACACCCGGCTGCTGCGCGCCGACCAGCACGCCGACGCGCGCCTGGAAAAGCCGATCACGCCGGGGCGCCTGCTGGACACCGTCCGGGCGATCGAGGCCGCGCGGGGCCTGGGACACTAGTTTCCTATGCGATGATGTCCGGCATGAGCTGATCTTCCAGCCGGATGATCTCGTCCTTCAGGGCCAGCTTCTTCCGCTTCAAGCGGGCGATCTGCAGCATGTCGGGCTGGTAGCGCTCTTCCAGGGCCTGGATGGCGTCGTCGAGATCCTTGTGCTCCTCGCGCAGGTCGGCGAGGCGGCGTTCGATCGCGATGTCGGAGTCGTCCGACGGATCGTCGTCGTTCATGGACATGATCTCAGATGGGCCCGTTGGAAAGATAGATGGGGAAAGGCTGACGACCGGTAAAGGCGCTCAAGCCGATTGATTTTCAAGAGCCTTGGCCAGCTGCTCCAGAGCGGCCCGGCGCGGCGGATCCCCCGAGGCTTCGGCGGCGGCGACAAGGCCCTCGATCAGCGAGGCCGGCGCGCCCGCCGGACCGGTCATTGCCTCGAGGCTCTCCAGCAGCACCCGCTCGCCCTGGAGCTCCACGGCCTTGACCGCGTCGCGCAGCGCTTCCTTGGCCGCGTCGTCGACGGGCGGGCGCGGCGGCTTCAAGGCGCGACGCACCCCGCGCAGCGGCGCGCCGATCTCGGCGTCCCAGGCGCGCATGAGGCCCGCGGCCGCCTTCAGGTCCGCCGAGCGCCCCTCGCCCGCCGCCCAGGCGGCCCACAGCAGGTAGGGGACGTTCTGGCCGTGGCCGTCCTGCAGGTTCAGGCACGCCGCCGCGACAGGTTGTCGCGCATAGACCTCCAGAGCCCAGTCCCAGATGCGCATCGCCGTTAACCCTCGCTCTTGCCGGTGATGGTTTCGAGGTCTTCGCCCCAGCGCTTCACGGGCCGCCAGGACAGGTCGAAGAGGTCGAGGACCCGCCCCACCGACTGGTCGACCATCTCGGCGATCGAGGCGGGCTTGGCGTAGAACGCCGGCAGTGGCGGGGCGATCACCGCGCCCATCTCGGCCAGCTTGGTCATGGTCCGCAGATGGCCCAGGTGCAGCGGCGTCTCGCGGACCATCAGGACGAGGGTCCGGCGCTCCTTCAGCGTCACGTCGGCGGCGCGGGTCAGCAGCGAAGACGTTACGCCCGTGGCGATCTCGCTCATCGTCCGCACCGAGCAGGGCGCGATGATCATGCCCAGCGTCCGGAACGAGCCCGAGGCGATCGAGGCCCCGACGTCGGCGGCGCGGTGGACCACGTCGGCCTTGGCGTTGACCTCCGAGACGGTCAGATCAGCCTCCTGAGCGAGCGTCAACGCCGCCGATTTGGACAGAACGAGGTGGCTCTCGACGCCCAGTTCGCGCAGCGCGTCGAGCGTCCGAAGACCGTAGACGACACCGGAAGCGCCCGTGATCCCGACCGCCAGCCTTTGTCGATCAACGGTCTTCGAAACGTCGGTCATGGTGAATGTTCGTCCGTCATGGGAGCAAAAACGGGCCCGTCAAGCGCCGCCGGTTGCAATCATATGTGATCTGACAGCGTCGCGCAGCGGGTGTTCACTTTCCTCTCCAACAGCAAGGAGCCGAGAGCCATGGCCATCGAATCCCGTATCCGCGAGCTTGGGTCCCGTCACGAGAACCTCGACCGCAAGATCCAGGAGGAGACCAATCGACCCGGTTATGACGCGACCCTGCTCAGGGAGCTCAAGCGTCAGAAGCTTAGGCTGAAGGAGGAGATCGAGGGACTTCGATCTCGAATGCACTAGCTGCTGAAGCAGCCGAAAAACGAGAGGCCCCGCTCCGGCAAGGAGCGGGGCCTTTGTTTTTCGCGCCGTGAAAACTGTCATCCCGGGCGAGCGGAGCGGAGACCCGGGACCACCGGATGCGCTAGCGCTTGCCGAGGTCCCGGCTCGGCGCGCTTCGCGCTTGGCCGGGATGACAGTTTCTAAGGCCTAGTCTTCGTCTTCCTCGTCGACGTAAGCCGTCGACTTGCCGAACACGTCCTCGGCCTTGATCTCGCCGCGCTTGGCCCGGAAGTCTTCTTCCTCCTCCTCGACCTCGGGCTCGAACTGGCCGGCTTCCGAGGCGGGACGCAGGGTCGGGTCTTCCGGCAGGATGCCCTTCTTCAGGTCGTCCTTGGCCTTCTTCTCGGCGGCCTTCTTGACCAGGGCGTCGAGCTCCAGCTGGCCGACCAGGCCCAGGGTCACCGGGTCGACCGGCTTGATGTTGGCCGCGTTCCAGTGCGTACGGGCGCGGACCTGCTCGATCGTGGCCTTGGTGGTGCCCAGGATCTTGGAGATCTGGGCGTCGGTCACTTCGGGGTGGTGGCGCAGGAACCAGGCGATGGCGTCCGGGCGGTCCTGACGACGCGACACCGGCGTATAGCGCGGCGCCTTCTTCTGCGGCTTCAGTAGTTCGGCGTGACGGCTGACCTGGGCCTTCATCCGATAGTCCGGATTGGCCTGGGCGCGGTCCAGCTCCTCGCGGGTCAGCTGGCCGTTGCCAATCGGGTCGGCGCCGCGGATGTCGCGCGCCACTTCGCCGTCGGCGATGCCGCGCACTTCCAGCGGGTGCAGGCCGCAGAAATCGGCGATCTGTTCGAAGCTGAGCGAGGTGTTGTCCACCAACCAGACGGCGGTCGCCTTGGGCATCAGGATGTCGGACATGCGGTCCTCCAGAAATGACGGCGCCCGGCCTTTCGGCCGGGCGGGATGTGGTAACCGCTATAATGCGGTTCTCGGAAAAAGGGAACGGGGGACGAAAGGGCTCTCGCCCACAAGCAGCCGCCGCTAGCCTACCACCAACACCACCTTCCCCACGTGCTCCCCGGCCTCGAGGTGCGCGTGGGCCTTGGCGGCGTCGGCCAAGGGAAAGGTCGCGTCGACAATGGGCTTGAGCTTGCCGGCCGCCACCCAGGGCCAGGCCACGCGCTCGACCTCGGCGGCCAGGCGGGCCTTCTCGTCGGCCGAGCGGGGACGCAAGGTCGAGCCGGTGATCACCGCCCGCTTCTGCATGATCTTCATCACCGGGACCTCCAACGTCGCGCCGCCCAGGCTGGCGATGTAGACGACGCGGCCGCCGGTGTTCAGGGCGTCGAGGTTCTTGTCGAAATAGCTGGCCCCGACCATGTCGAGGATCACGTCGGCGCCGCCCGCGGCCTTGACCACCTCGGCGAAGTCCTCGGTCTTTGCGTCGACGGCGATGTCGGCGCCCAGCGCCAGGGCCTTGGCTTTCTTGTCCGCGCCGCGGCCGGTGGCGATGACCTTGGCGCCGGCCGCCTTGGCCATGGCGATCGCGGTCGTCCCAATTCCGGACGTCCCACCATGAACCAACAGCGTCTCGCCGGCCTTGAGCGCGCCATGCTCGAACACGTTGGCGAAGACCGTGAACACCGTCTCGGGCAGGGCCGCGGCGTGGACGAGATCAAGATCGCCGGGGATCGGTAGGGCGTGGCGAGCGTCGACCACGGCGTATTCGGCATAGCCGCCCCCGCCCAGCAGGGCGCAGACCTTGTCGCCGGCCTTCCAGCGGCCAGCGCCCACAACCACCTCGCCGGCGACCTCCAGACCCAGGGTCTCCGGCGCGCCTGGCGGCGGCGGGTAAAAGCCCATGCGCTGCAAGAGATCAGGACGGTTCACGCCGGCGGCGGCGACCTTGATCAGGATCTGGCCCGGTCCCGGTTCGGGACGGCTGGCGCTCACGGCCTTGAGGGCCTCGGCGGGTCCCTTGCCGCCTTCGATCGCGATCGCGGTCATCGTCTCGCCCATGGCGGCTTCCCTCTGTGACTTGCCTTGCGACCTAGGTAGGCGTCAGATATCGCCCGGAAAAGGGAGAATGCCGATGTTCGAGGATGCCGCCGAACCGCGCGCCTTCAGCGGACGCGCTCTGAGCGAGGCCACGCATGAGGATCTGGAGATCTACGGCGTCGCGGAATTGGAAGAGCGGATCGAGGCGCTGCAAGCCGAGATCGAGCGCACCAAGGCCCATCTCGCCAAGAAAAAGGCCGGCCGAGACGCCGCCAATGCGCTGTTTGGTCGCCTCGACTAACGGTTCTTTTAAGGTTTCGGTGAGGTTACTGGCGTCTTAAAGCATTCCAATCCGCTTTCGGACGGTCTTAAAGGCGGGGGGCGGGTCGCGAAACGGGACATCGAGGTCTGGCACGAGGGTTGCAGAACCCTCCATCCAGCGAGACGTCCTCGCGGCCTTTCGAAGGGGCATTGAGTAGCTATGACCGAAGTCAACGCGTTGGCCGATACGCCTTGGCGCGCCGGAGTCATCCAGGACTTCGCCCGATCGGAACTGTTCGACCGCACGTTCGAGGAAGGCATGCAGCTGGTCGAGGAGACCGCCGCCTATCTCGACGGCGCCGGCCGGCATGACAGCAAGATCCTCTCGCGCAACGCCGCCCTAAGCTACGCCAGCGAAAGCATGCGTCTGACGACGCGCCTGATGCAGGTGGCCTCGTGGCTGCTGGTGCAGCGCGCCGTCCGCGAAGGCGAGATGCCGCCGGAAGCCGCTTGCGCCGAGAACTACCGCATGGCCGAGGAGGCGATCGGCGATCCCTCCCCGATCGAGGACCTGCCGTTCGGCCTGACCAACCTCCTGCATCGCTCGGAGCGCCTCTACGAGCGCGTCCGGCATCTGGATCGCCGCATGTACGTGGAATCGCCCAGCGAAGAGGCCCCGCGTCCGGTTCAGGCGCACTTCGACCGTCTGGCGGCGGCGTTCGGGGGCTGAAGGCTTCGGGCCCAATATCCTCCGTCATTCTCGCCCTTGTGGCGAGAACCCCTGGTTCAGTTGACACGTGAGATGCAAGCGGACCGCCAGCGGTCCGCCTCACCTGCCCTTGCGGCGGATAGAGGGGTTCCCGCCACAAGGGCGGGAATGACGGAGGCTTCTGGGGTAGTTGAACCCTAAAGCCCGGCCGCCACGCTCAGCCGCTCGTCGTCCTCGACGTCGGCGCGGGGAGCTTCGGCGGCGGTGAGGTCCAGGCGGATCCAACCCGGGCCCGAGCGGCGGGTCATGCCCTCGGCCGCCATCGCCTCCAACTCGCGCCCCACGGCCGTCGGGGTCACCGGACGGCTCCAGCGATGGTCGAGCTGGCGGGCGATCTCGGCTTCGTTGAGGCCCGGCGACTGGGCCAGGGCCATCAGGATCATGTCGCGGGTGGTGCGACCGCGGCGACCGCGGCGGCTGGGCTGGGGCGCGGCGAAGGCCGCCGGCTCACCCGACGACAGCCGCTCGGCCATGCCGGCCTGCTTCAGGGCGTCGAGCGCCAGCACGATGGCGCGCAGCTCGCTCTCGAACGGCGCCTGGGCGCGTCGCTGCGCTTCGACCATGCGGTTCTCGAGCTCCGACTTGCGGCGCATCAGCATCTGATAGGTGGTCGCCATGGTCCCTAATCCGCTGAATGGCAGGGTTCGCTCGGCGCCGAGCCGGGTCCTTTGGACCCGTGCGCATCGAGGGCGGGCCGCCGTGAGCACACGACCCGGAACCCTACGTCCATTAAGACTTTAACCCATTACAATCGTTTGTATTTTCGGGCGGTATGATTACCAAGGCCTTAACGCCGCGGAGCGAACGGGGGTTTTTGGTAAGCCTTCCCGACATTATTCAGGGTAGAGGCGAAAATTTCGACACCCGCCATGCGGGTTATGGTCAAGCTTGGGGAAAGCGCGCCTTCACTCTTCGTCGCCGGCGGCGATTTCGCGCCGCGCGGCGCGGCCAAAGCCCGAGCCTCGACGCATGGACTTGCGGCCCCCCGTGGCGCCCTTGTCCTTCTCGCCCTTGGCCTTGGCGGCGATTTCCTTGAGCTTGATGGCCTGATTGCCCGACAGGGCCTGGCCGCGCGCGCCCTTCTCGGGATCGGCGAACGCCCGGCCGTAGGTCTCGACGCGCTCGGCGACGCTGGTCAGGAACTCGCCCTCCCATTCGGAGAGCTCGACGCCCGACTTCTCGGCCGCGCGGCGAGCGCGCTTGAGGGCGTTCAGCGCGGCTCGCTTGGCCTGTTCTTTTGGATTGGGCGGCTTGGCGCGCATTCGAACAGCCTAGCGCGCGGGTCGAGGAGCGCAAATCCTCCCCCGCTAGGGGGAGGATCGGAGCGCGTTAGATTTCGCCGATGGCCGACAGATAGAGGTCGAGGATCGCGTCCTCTTCCTGGCGCTTGGCGCGGTCCTGCTTGCGCAGGCGAACGACCTTCTTGAGAATCTTGACGTCGAAGCCGTTGCCCTTGGCCTCGGCGTAGACCTCCTTCATCTGCTCCATGATCTCGGTCTTTTCGACCTCGAGGCGCTCGACGCGCTCGATGATCGACTTCAGCTGAGTCTGGGCGGTGGAGTTCAGGACGTCGGCGTGGGGAATGGCGTCGTCGGCCATGGGGGCGTCTCGCGGAAAGGCTGGAAATCGGAGGCGCGGAACCTAGTTCGAAGCCGCGCCGCTGGGAAGCGCGATTCAGCGGCCGTCCACTACCTTCCTTCAACCCGGCCGCGCGCCACCTCGGCCAGGGCCGCCAGGTCGAGATCCTTGTCCTCGCCGCCAAGCAGCATCTCCAGGCTCGCCTCGGCGAGGTCGGCCTGCGGCATGGACAGCCCCTTGGCCTCGGCGGCGTCCAGAACTAGGCGCACGTCCTTGAGGCCAAGCTCGGCCGCGAAGCCAGGCGGGCTGTAGCGGCGCTCGGCGATCATGCCGCCATAGATCTTGTAGATCGGCGCGGCGAACAACGTGCTGCTCAGCATGTCCAGAAGCTCGGGCGCGGGCACGCCATAGGCCTCGCCCAGCGCCACGGCCTCGCCCATCGACTCGATGGCCGAGACGATCATGAAGTTGCCGGCCAGCTTCAGCGCGTTGGCCCGGACCGGGTCCTCGCCCAGGGGCCAGACCTTGGCGGCCAGCATCTCGAGCACCGGCATGGCGCTCGCGACCGCTTCCGACGCGCCGGCCGCCAGGACGTTCAAGCCGCCGGCCTGGGCCACGGGCGGACGGCCGAAGACCGGAGCGGCGACATA
>CAKZJK010000497.1 GCA_936942565.1 uncultured Caulobacter sp.
TAGCCGATGAAGCGACCCCGCGGCGAAATCAGGGCCAGAAACGATTAGGGCGCCCCTTGCGAGTCGGAAACCGATTTCGCCGGAGCGCCCTATTCAAGTTCACCTGGTGCGGTCGAGAAGACTCGAACTTCCACGGGTTGCCCCACAGCGACCTCAACGCTGCGCGTCTACCAATTCCGCCACGACCGCTCGTGGTGAGGGGCGGCAGGTAGCAAACTGAATCGGCTTTGGGAAGTCGGAAGTTTCGCTCCGGGCGAAACCGTTGGGGAAGGACCTTAGGTCCCACCCGCCATGTAGTCGTAAACGTCGGCCGCGCGGGTCACCTGGATGGCGATGCGGTCGTCGCTGATCTGGATTTCGCCGCGGGCGATCGGGTGGTTGTTGGCCAGGATCCAGACCTCGTCATTGGTCTTGGCGTCCAGCGGGATCACCGCGCCACGGCCCATCCGCAGCAGTTGCTGCATGGGGAGGATCGAACGGCCCAAAAGGACGGAGATCTCGACATTGACGGCGTTGACCTGGGTCACGAAGTAAGGCCCCTGAACTGACACGCGACCAACCGGGTCGCCGCGTCCAAGATTGCAAGATTAGGGCCGTATGCTTGCGCTCCCGTTAAACGCTGAAAACACTGGACTTCCGACCATGAGGCGCGATGACGCGGCGCCCGTGGGGTGGGCGGTTTCGACCGACTACGTGGATTACCCGGCAGCCGTTGCCGCCATGGAGGCCCGCGCCGCCGCCATCGCCGACGGCACGGCGGGCGAGCTGATCTGGCTGCTGGAGCACCCGCCCCTCTACACCGCCGGCGTCTCGGCCAAGGCGACCGACCTGCTGGCGCCGGATCGCTTTCCGGTGTTCGAAAGCGGGCGCGGCGGGCAGTTCACCTATCACGGCCCCGGCCAGCGGGTGGCCTATGTGATGCTGGACCTGACCAAGCGCGGCCGCGACGTACGCGCCTTCGTCGCGGCGTTGGAGGCCTGGATCATCGACGCCCTGGCCGCCTTCAACGTCACCGGCGAGCTGCGCGACGGCCGCGTCGGCGTCTGGGTGGAACGCAAGGGCGCGGGCTGGAGCCGCGAGGACAAGATCGCCGCCATCGGGGTGAAGCTGCGCAAATGGGTCAGCTTCCATGGAATCAGCCTGAACGTGGAGCCGGACCTCTCGCACTTCTCAGGGATCGTTCCGTGCGGCCAGACCGAACACGGCGTGACCAGCCTGGTGGACCTTGGACTGCCTGTGACCATGGACGAGACAGACGCGACGCTAAAGGCGAGTTTTGAGAAGGTGTTTGGGCCGGTCGAGGACGCGGCGGCGCCGGTCTAGGAAACCCTCTCCCGTGGGGAGAGGAATCTCTAAATCGAAATCGTCTTCAGCGGGTTCGGCCCATAGCGGTTCGCGCCCTGCTCGCCGCCCATCACGCCCAGCTCGACCACCGCCCAGGCGATGACCAGGCAGAACATGAAGTCGAGGAAGTGTTCGGGTTGGGGCCAGACGGCGATGAAGGCCACCAGAATCAAGAGCGCCCACCAACCCGACCGGCCGCGGTCATGCAATCGCTTGGACAGCACGCAGGCGCCCGAAAACAATAGGGCCGGATAGACCACCCAACCCGTCAGCCAATGCAGGGTATAGCCGGCGATCGCCTCGTAGAGCACCGCCACGCCTAGCAGGATGGCGGCGGCGACCAGAAACGGCGTGCGCGCCAGCCGGCCGTTCGACGACAGGAACAGCTCCGCCCACTCGCTACGTTCGCTCATCTCACCTTTGCTCCGACTCGGCCCGCGCCCAATCTAAGCGCGGCTTCAGGCGAACTCCACCAGCACCTCGTCCGCCGCGACCGGGTCGCCGCCCTTGGCGTTGACGGCCTTGACCACCCCATCGCGCTCGGCGCGGATGATGTTCTGCATCTTCATGGCTTCGAGCACGCAGACCACCTCGCCCTCGCGGACCTGCTGGCCGGCCGTGACGTCCATCGAGACCACCAGGCCCGGCATGGGCGACAGCACCAGCTTGGAGGTGTCGGCCGCCTGCTTCTCGGGCAGCTTGCCGTGCAGCTCGGCCGAGCGCGGGGTCAGGACCAGCACGCGGGCCTTGGCGGCGCGGTGGCGGATGGTGAAGCCCTCGGCGGCCGGGGTCGCCTGGACCGTGAAGGCCCTTCCGTCCAGCGTCGCCTTGAACACCGGCTTGCCGGGACGCCAGTCGATGTCGGTCAGGGTCAGGACGCGGCCCTCATCGAGCAGCTGGACCGTGATATCCCCCTCCCCGGCCACCTTCACGCGGCGCTTGGCGTGGCCGACAAACACGATCCACTCGTCGCGCGGCGCCGAGGCCAGGCCCGAGGCATGGGATCGCGCGCGGGCTGCGTAGACGCGTTGCATGGCCGCGCCGGCGGCGGTCAGGATGTCCAGCTGCGCCGGCGTCGGAACCGTGCCTTTGAAGCCGTCGGGGAACTCGTCCTTGATGTAGCTGGTCGCCAGCTTGCCCGACCGGAAGCGGTCCTCGTCCATCACGGCGGCCAGGAACGGAATGTTCTGCCCTAGACCCTCGATGTGGAAGTCCTCCAGAGCGCGCCCCATGCCGTCGATCGCGGCGAGCCGGGTCGGCGCCCAGGTGCAGAGCTTGGAGATCATCGGGTCGTAGAACATCGAGATCTCGTCGCCTTCGCGAACCCCGGCGTCGTTGCGAACCTTGTAGCCCTCCTTCTCGCCCTCGGTCGGCGGATCGTAGCGAACCAGACGGCCGATGCTGGGCAGGAACTTGCGGTACGGGTCCTCGGCGTAGATGCGGCTCTCGATGGCCCAGCCGTTGATCTTCAGGTCCTTCTGCTCCAAGGCCAGCTTCTCGCCCCAGGCCGAGCGGATCATCTGCTCGACGAGATCCAGGCCCGTGATCAGCTCGGTGACCGGGTGCTCGACCTGCAGGCGGGTGTTCATCTCCAGGAAGAAGAAGCTCTTGTCCTGGCCGGCGACGAACTCGACCGTGCCCGCGCTGTCGTAGTTCACGGCCTTGGCCAGGGCGACGGCCTGGGCGCCCATGGCCTGGCGGGTCGCCTCGTCCAGCAGCGGGCTGGGAGCTTCCTCGATGACCTTCTGGTTCCGGCGCTGGATCGAGCACTCGCGCTCGAACAGGTGGACGACGTTGCCGTGCTTGTCGCCCAGCACCTGGATCTCGATGTGGCGCGGGCTTTCGATGAACTTCTCGATGAAGATCCGATCGTCGCCGAAGCTGGCCTTGGCCTCGGCCCGCACGGCCGGGAAGCCTTCCTCGACGTCCTGGCGGGTCCAGGCGACGCGAATGCCCTTGCCGCCGCCGCCGGCCGAGGCCTTGATCATCACGGGATAGCCGATTTCCTCGGAGATCTTCACCGCCTCGGTCGTGTCGGCGATCTCGCCGATGTGGCCAGGCACGCAGGAGACACCGGCCTTTTGCGCGAACTTCTTGCTCTCGATCTTGTCGCCCATCGCCGAGATCGCGCCGGGGTTGGGGCCGATGAAGACGATCCCCTCGTCCGCGCAGCGCTGGGCGAAGCCAGCGTTCTCGGACAGGAAGCCAAAGCCCGGATGGATCGCTTGGGCGCCCGTTTGGCGGCAAGCGGCGATGATCTTGTCGGCGACGAGGTAGGATTGGGCCGCCGGCGAAGGACCGATGTGCACGGTCTCGTCGGCCATCTCGACCGCCAGGCTGCCGGCGTCGGCGTCGGAGTAAACCACGACCGTGGCGATCCCCAACCGGCGGCAGGTCTTGATGACGCGAACGGCGATCTCGCCTCGGTTGGCGATCAGGATCTTGCTGAACATCGACTACTTCCGCCCGTCGTATTTTGTGCTTTGCAGCATGGCCTATCAGGCCGCGTCGGGTTTGCAAGCCTGCCCTTACGGCGCTACATCAGGCACAAGGCATGACACCGGTTACCAAAAATCGGGCCTCGTCGGAGGAGACGGTAGATATGAAGGCGATCTTCCTGGGCTCGACTTGCGCCCTGATCCTGGCCAACGCGGCGACCGCCGCTCCGACCCCGGCCGAGCCGGGCCTGCTATTCAAGCTTTCCGGCGACAAGGGCCTGGTCGCCGACGTCGCCGCCGGTGATCCCGTCCCGAACTTCGCCGACAAGGTCACGCCGATCGACGGCAAGGCCGGCAAGGGCTTTCGCGCCGCCGACGACGGCGTTGTCTCGTGGAACGCGCCCAGCAATATCCTGGCCCAGCGCGGGACCCTCTCCTTCTTCTGGCGCTCTGGCTATCCGGTCGGCGTCGCGCCGTTCGTGATCTTCCGCGTCGGCTACGCCGACCACTCAAGCTGGGACATGGCGTTCCTGCGCATCGACTGGAACGGCCACGGCTTCGACGCCTTCGTCACCGACAACGGCCTCGCCCGCACCCGTGTGTCGTTCAAGGTCGACAAGAACCCCGCCCCCGACGCCTGGACGCACCTGGCCTTCACCTGGGACGAGACCACCGGCGTCCAGCTCTATGTCGATGGCAAGCTGGCGGCCAAGAACGAGACCAAGGCCGTCTATGACGCCGGCCTCGACCAGTTCGGCGTCGCCGGCCGCGTGATCGCGCCGCACCAGGTGCAGAGCCGCTACAACTTCACGCGCGGCGGCGATCTGGACGAGCTGCGGGTCTACGATCGGGCGCTGGAGGCCTCGGCCATCGTGTCTCTCTCCCGCAACGAGACGCCGACCCTGGCCGCGGCGGTGGCGACGCTTGAAGACCCGTCCACCCACGCCGCCTGGAAACAGCGCTACGGCTGGAACAAGGACCTGCCGCCGCCGCTGGCCGACGCCCAGACCACGATCCGCAAGGTCGAGATCGCCGACGCCAAGGACATCAAACAGTGGATGTGGCGGGCCAATGACGGGATCTCGGAAACGACCTGGCCCGGCGTCTACAACCGCTCGCGCCTGCCCGGCCGCGACGACTATTTCCAGCTGCCCGACTGGAACGTCTATGTCGATGGCGGCAAGGCCCTGACGTTGACCCTGCCCGACGAGCCGATCAACCGCCTGGAGATCCAGGGCCCGGCCTATGGCGCCCTCTCCTGGTCGGCCAAGGCGGGCGACAAGAGCGCTAGCATCGGAACCCGCGCCAAGGACCAACAGCGCACAGTCACCACCCTGGCCCAGCCGCTGAAAGGCGGCGTCCTGACCTTCACCAACATCGCGCGGGAAACCCCGATCCAGGAGATCTGGGTCTATAATGTCTCGGCTGGCGCCGAGCCGAAGGACGCCTTCAAGATGAGCTACACGGTCCGCGCCGACGTCGCGCCGGACTATCTCAACCTCGCCGAGCTCAACGCTTATATCGCCGGCCGTCACCCGGCGGGCGAGCGCGCCACCGTCGTGGCCATCCCCGAAGGCGCGCCCAACCGCCCGCGTCCCGCCAGCGATCTGACGGCAAAGGGCCTGCCGATCGTCCACGTGCTGATCCCGTCGGGGTTCGGCGACGCCCCGGCCGCCAAGCCGCTGGCCCGCAACTGGGCCTATGGCTGGGAGAACGCTCGCGACGGTCTGGACGGCATCGCCATCGACATCCCCGCCCTGCCCGGCGCGAGCGGGACGATCATCCCCCTGAACATCCAGGTGAAGGATCCGATCTGGCCCGGTCGAAACATGATCGACGTCAGCGTGTCGGTGAAAGCCGGCGAGGCCCGCACCGTCTGGCTCGATCTGCGCGACCGCATCCTGACCGCCGACAGCCTGTACCTGACCCTGGCCGCCGACAGCGCCGACTTCGGCCCCAAGGCTCTCGACGGCGCCAAGATCCGCCTGGTGTTGAAGGACCGCGACAAGGCCAAGGTCGAGCACATCCAGGACCGCCTGAACCAGGTGAAGGACAACTGGGCCTTCCTGGTCGAGGAGCACACGACCTCCAAGCGCCAGGGCCTCTATCGCCGCCTCTACGCCGACATCACCGACCTGCTGCGCGTCGATCCCGACAACCAGATCGGCCGCGAGTACTGGGGCGACATCACCTATGGCAGCCAGGGCTGGCCCGCGTTCGAGCAGCCCAAGCCCAAGGACGGCACGCCGCTGTGGGCCTTCCGCCAATTGGAGGACCTCAAGCTGGTCTCCAAGTACGTCAACTGGTGGATCGACGAGCGCCAGGCCGACTTCGGCGATTTCGGCGGCGGCCTATCGGACGATAGCGACCTGCTGCAGCAATGGCCGGGCCTGGCGCTTATGGGCGTCCAGCCGGACAAGATCACCCATTCGCTGAACCGCCTGACCGACGCGGTCTACAAGAACGGCATGTTCACCGATGGCCTCTCGACCATCGTGACTGACGAGCTGCACGCCTACGAAGAGGGCATCAACTCCAACTCGGAGGCGATGTACGTCAACTACGGCGACCCGCTGGCGGTCGAGCGGCTGTTCACGACGGTGAAGGCCCTGCCTCGCATCGTCGAAAAGAACCCGGCCGGTCACGTCCACTTCAACACCAACTGGTACAGCGGCAAGATCTCGTACCGCGAAGGTCCTTGGGAGTGGCAGAAGCCCTATTCGTTCGGCGTCACCCACCCCTCGATCCTGATCAGCGACTACAACGGCGACCCGACCGCGCGCGACACCGTGATCGGTCTCGCCGACGGCTACCTGGCGCACGTCAACCAGAAGGACGGCTCGTACCCCAACGAGATCAACTGGCGCACCGACGCCGAGCGCGGCGGCACGGTGCTGCAGGGTTCGGGCGCGGACGGTCCGTTCCAGGTGTTCTGGGCCGCCTACCGCCTGACCGGCGATCCCAAATATCTGGTCCCGATCCAGTGGCGCATCGGCAAGAGCGGCCTGAAGTCGCTGCAGAACATCAATGAGAACGCGCTGACCGAGCTGAAGCTGGGCGAGGCCAACAAGGACGCGCTGGTGAAGGCCGCGGCCAAGGGCGGCGCGTTCGAGCGCTACGCCGCCTGGTCGCTGACCGGCGATAAGTCGTTCCTGGAAGACCTCTACGCCGACGAGATCCAGTGGGACGCTCAGCACATGTACATGCACACGGAAGGCCACTGGTGGTCCGACCGCGTGGAGCTGCCGTCCGACTTCCTGCAACGCACGCGCCTGGGCGGGATCGCCAATAAGCGGGCCCAGATGACGCCGGGCCACACGGTTTCATGGCGCTTCGGCAACGCCGACGGGACCGACGTCGCGGTGCTGGTCAGCGACGTGACCAAGACCGCTTTCAAGGTCGTCGCTTACAATACGACCGACAAGCCGGTGACAGCCACGATGACGGGCTGGAACGTCGCGCCCGGCCAATGGAGCCTGTCGCAAGGCCTCGACTCCAACGGCGACGACGCCATCGACGGCGCGGCGGCGACCCGCTCTATCGCCTTCGAGCGCAGCCTGGGGACCCAGGTCACGTTGGCCCCGCGCCAGACGACGGTCATCGATATGAAACTGGAGAAGGCGAGCGACGATCCGGCCAACCGCGCCGACCTTGGCGTCGGTCGCGGCGACGTGACCGTGAAGGGCTCGACGGTCACCACCGTCGTTCACAGCCTGGGGGCTCAGGACGCCGCGCCGGCTAAGCTCGAACTGGTCGATGTGAACGGCAAGGTGCTGGCTAGCGCGCCGATCCCCGCTCTGAAGGCGCCCCGCGATCTGCTGCCCAAGACCGCCTCGGTGAAGCTGAAAATCCCCGCCGGCGTGAAGGCTCAGGGCCTGCAGGTGCGGATCGTCACCAGCCAACCTCAGAACACCCACCTGAACGACGAGGCCGTGCTGCCATGAAGAAAATCCTTCCCCTGATCGCCGCCGGCCTCTGCCTGGTCGGCGCGCCCGCCCTCGCCCAGACGGCCGCGCCGGCCCCCGCGGCCCATCCCGGCTATTCGGGCCGGGTGATCTCCCTGGCCGAGGCCAAGTCGGTGGTCGCCGCCGCCGAGGCCGAGGCGCGCAAGAACGGCTGGTCGATGGTCATCACGGTCGTGGAGTCCAACGGCGCGGTCGTGCTCACCGAGAAGATGGATGGCGCGCAATATGGGTCGATCGACGTGGCGCTGAAAAAGGCCCAGACCGCCGCCAACTTCCGCCGCCCGACCTCCTATTTCCAGGACGCGGTGAAGTCCGGCACGCTGAACGCCATCTTCACCGGCGCCATGGCGCTGGAGGGCGGCGAACTCCTACTCGTCGACGGCAAGATCGTCGGCGCGTTGGGCGTTTCGGGAGGCTCGGCGCCGCAGGATGGCGTCGTCGCCCGCGCCGCCGCCGCCACGCTCAAATAAGCGACTTCAGATAGGCCCGAAACGCGGCCATGGTCATCAGACGGGCGGGGTCGGCCAAGGCTCCGCCCGGATCGTTCTTGCGGCTCGGCGCGACCTCGTCGTGGCCGAGGACGCGGTCCAGACTGAAGGTCGCCGGGAAAGTCTTGGCCAGATACAGGCACAGGTTCGTCAGCGCCTCGAACTGGTCGAAGCTGTAGGGCAGATAGGTCCCGGCCTTGATGTTGCCGTCGGCGGCGACCGCGCGGACCTGGGACGCCGCATACCATTCGTCGTGGATCGATTTGCGCTGGCAGCGTCCTCGCGCGTCGAGGACCACCTCGCCGTCCGCGTTCCTCACCGCGTTGAACCAGGGGCAGAAGACGCCGTCCTCCTGCGCCTCGTAGAGACGGCCGGGGTTGTTCATCTCGAAGCCGACATAGTAGCGCGAGACGCCAGTCCGTTGTGTCACCGGGCACCGGCTGGCGCCCGCGTGCGAACCCCACTCGCTCCACTCGAAGTTCTCGGGCAGGAAGATCGTCCCCGCGCGACTGATCTCGCCGTAGTGGAAGCCGTTGGCCTGGCCCGAGCGCATCATGTCCAGGGCGCGGGCGTCGGAGTCCTCGGGCCCATTGCCCGCCTTCTTGATCCGATAAGCGTCGAAGTGGACGATCAGGCCTTCCAGGCCGTTCGGTCGCCGGCCCCGGACCCGGTGGCGGATCCCCCGAGCGACCTCGAAGCGCGGCGG
>CAKZJK010000498.1 GCA_936942565.1 uncultured Caulobacter sp.
CGAGGCGCGCGCGGAATCGGCGCGAGCCACCCGTTCCGTCGGGGCAAGGTTGGCCGGCTCCGCAACGGGCGTACTCTGGCTCCCAACGACAAGAACGGGCTTGGGAGGCTTGGCCATGGACTTCCGACTGCCACCGGACCTGACCGCCTATCTGGCGGAGCTGGACGCCTTCATCGAGAAGGAGATCGCGCCGCTGCAGGCGCGCGACGACAACCAGCGCTTCTTCGACCACCGCCGCGAATGGGCCCGCACCGACTGGGACGCCGGCGGACTGCCCCGCCATGAATGGGAAGAGCTGCTGGGCAAGGCCCGCAAGCTGGCCGACCAGGCGGGCCACTATCGCTACGCCCTGCCCAAGGCGTACGGCGGAAAGGACGGCACGAACCTCGGCATGGCGGTGATCCGCGAGCACCTGGCCGCCAAGGGCCTTGGCCTCTTCAACGACCTTCAGAACGAGCACTCGATCGTCGGCAACAACCCGTTCGTCCTGATGATCCGAGACTTCGGGCGGCCCGACCAGCAGCACCTGATCGAGGACATGCTGGATCGCGGCGCCTTCCGCCCGACGTTCGGCCTCACTGAACCCGACCACGGCTCGGACGCCACTCACATGGAGACCCGCGCCGTCCGCGAGGATCGCCACGGCGAGCCCGGCTGGCGGATCGACGGCGAGAAGATGTGGACCACGGGCATGCACGCAGCCACCCACTGCTGCCTCTTCGCCCGCACCAGCGGACAGGACGGCGACGCGCGCGGCATCACCGCCTTCCTGGTCCCGGCGCACGCGCCCGGCGTGAAGATCGAGGAGTACCTCTGGACCTTCAACATGCCGACCGACCACCCGCGCGTCAGCTTCACCGATGTCTGGGTTCCGGACAGCGCCATGTTCGGTCCGGAGGGCGGCGGCCTCGCTTTGGCCCAGCACTTCGTGCACGAGAACCGCATCCGCCAGGCGGCCTCCAGCCTGGGCGCGGCGACCTACTGCATAGAAGAGAGCATCAAGTACGCGCGCGCCCGCAAGCCGTTCGGCAAGGCGCTCGCCGAGAACCAGGCCATCCAGTTCCCGATCGTCGAGCTCTCCACCCAGGTCGAGATGCTGCGCCTGCTGATCCGCAAGACCGCCTGGGAGATGGACCAGATGACCAAGCCGGAGGTCGAAAAGCGCCTCTCCGACAAGGTCTCGATGTGTAACTACTGGGCCAACCGCCTTTGCTGCGAGGCCGCCGACCGGGCGATGCAGATCCACGGCGGCATAGGCTATTCACGGCACAAGGCCTTCGAGCACATCTACCGCCACCACCGCCGCTACCGGATCACCGAGGGCGCGGAAGAGATCCAGATGCGCAAGGTGGCCGCCTGGCTGTTCGGCTACATCGGGCCCAGGAAGAAGGACTTCCAATAACCCTCCCGGCCGGGCGCGCGGATATGGACAAGGTTTAATTCCGGGCCTCCTGACGGCGATCAAACCACGCGCTATCTAACAGGGGTACGCGAACAGCCATGTTCGCGTGTCGTATTCGCGCGTTAGGCTTCCTATCGATCGTCCGCCGCCGCGCGGACCGCTGGAGGATTGAATGAACCGTCTCGTCCGTAACACCGCGCGCGTGGCGCTGATCGTCGCCGTTCCGGCTGCCCTGGCCGGGTGCGGGATCAACACCATCCCCACCCAGGACGAAGCCACCAAGGCCGCCTGGGCCGAGGTGCAGAACCAGTACCAGCGCCGCGCCGATCTGGTGCCGAACCTGGTCGCCACGGTGAAGGGCTACGCCGCGCAGGAAAAGGACGTGCTGACCGCCGTCACCCAGGCTCGCGCCAGCGCCACCCAGGTCAAGGTCGACGCCTCGACCATCACCGACCCCGTTCAGTTCCAGAAGTTCGCCGCCGCCCAAGACCAGCTGTCCGGCGTGCTGGGCCGCCTGATGGTCATTCAGGAGCAGTATCCGGACCTCAAGTCGAACCAGAACTTCCTGGCCCTGCAGAGCCAGCTGGAAGGCACCGAGAACCGCATCACGATCGCGCGCCGAGACTACAACGAGGCCGCCCAGAAGTACAACACGACCCTGCGGACCTTCCCGAGCATCCTGTGGGCCAAGACGGTCTACAGCGGCCAGAAGCCGGCCCAGCTGTTCCAGGCCACCGCCGCCGCGCAGAGCGCGCCGACGGTGGACTTCTCCAGCCCGCCGACGGCGACGCCGCCGAAGGTTCAGTAATGGCTCTCCTCTCCCGCTTCGCGGGGGAGGGGAACCGCGAAGCGGTGGAGGGGCATCTTACCCCAGCCTCAGCCTGCGCCGTCCGTGCAGATCAGATCAC
>CAKZJK010000499.1 GCA_936942565.1 uncultured Caulobacter sp.
GACCAATCCCAGGCGGCGGGTCCGCCGCCGATGACCGGGATCCTCCTGGCCGTCACCGCGATCGCCTTGGCGCTGGGCACCTTCATGCAGGTGCTGGACAGCACCATCGCCAACGTCTCGATCCCCACGATCGCCGGCAATCTGGGGGTCAGCTCCAGCCAAGGCACGTGGGTGATCACCGCCTTCGCCGTGGCCAACGGGGTCTCGGTGCCGCTCACCGGCTGGCTGATGGGCCGCTACGGGGTGGTGAAGACGTTCGTCGTCTCGGTGATCCTGTTCACGATCGCCTCGTTCCTGTGCGGCATATCGTGGAATCTGTCGTCGCTGATCTTCTTCCGGATCCTGCAAGGCGCGGTGTCGGGGCCGATGATCCCGGGGTCCCAGGCCCTGCTGATCATGATCTTCCCGCCCGCCAAGCGCGGGACGGCCCTGGCCATCTGGTCGATGACCACCCTGGTGGCGCCGATCTGCGGTCCGATCCTGGGCGGCTACATCTCCGACAACATCTCCTGGCCCTGGATCTTCCTGATCAACGTGCCGGTCGGCATCCTCTGCGCCGTCATCTGCTGGCGCAACATGGCCAGCCGCGAGACCCCGACCCGCAAGCTGCCGATCGACCGCACGGGCTTCATGCTGCTGCTGGTCTGGGTCGGCGCGCTGCAGGTCATGCTGGACACCGGCAAGGAAGCCGACTGGTTCTCCTCGCCCGCCATCGTGGTCGAGATGTGGATCGCGATCATCGGCTTCATCGCCTGGGTGATCTGGGAGCTGAACGAGAAGCACCCGATCGTCGACCTGTCGCTGTTCAAGTCCAGCAACTTCGCGATCGGCACCATCGCCTTCTGCCTGGGCTACGCGGTGTTCTTCGGCAACAACCTGCTGCTGCCGCTGTGGCTGCAGACGCGCATGGGCTACATCGCCACCTGGGCGGGGCTGGTGGCCGCGCCGAGCGGCGTGGTGGCCGTGTTCCTGACGCCGTTCATGGCGCGGCTCTTGACCAAGGTCGACGCGCGCTGGATCGCGACCCTGTCGCTGGCGGCTTTCGGCCTGTCGTTCTGGATGCGCTCTGGCTACACGCCCGACGCCAGCTTTGGCGTGCTGGTGATGCCACTGCTGGTGCAGGGCGTGGCGATGAGCACCTTCTTCCTGTCGATGGTGACCATCTCGCTGAACGGCATCCCGCCGCAGCAGACGCCCCAGGCTTCTGGCCTGTCGAACTTCTCGCGGATCACCGCCGGCAGCTTCGCGGCGTCCTTGGCCACCACGATCTGGGATCGCGGCGAGGCCGTGCACCAGACGCGTCTGGCCGAGACCATGAGCGCGACCGACCCGGCCTTCCTCGACGCGGTCAGCAAGCTGCAGGGCGCGGGCATGAGCCACCTGCAGGCGGTCGGGGCCGTCACCCAGCAAGCGGTCAACCAGGCCTATCTGCTGGCGGCTCTGGACTTCTTCCGGGTCTCGGCCTGGCTGTGCCTGATCCTGATCCCGCTGATCTGGCTGACCAAGAAGGCCATGAGCGGCGGCGGCGCCCACGCGGCGGCGGACTAGGACGAAGCGGCGTCGGAGGAGCTACCTCCGGCGCGGCCGTTGATGTCGGTTCTCGACCCGTTGCGGACGCCGCGCGAAATCCCTCTCTCATGGAGAGAGGGAGGGGCCCACGCCGA
>CAKZJK010000500.1 GCA_936942565.1 uncultured Caulobacter sp.
CCCGCCAATCCTGCGCATCGAACTGGCGGCGGGGTCAGGTAATCCGGGGGCTATCCGGCTCTATGAGCGTCTGGGCTTCAAACATGAGGGCACGCAGGTGGCGCGCGGCCTTCTGCCAGACGGGCGCTTCGAGGATGACATCCTGATGGGAATGCTGCTGTTCTAGCCTCGCAAGGCCGCCAGGGCCTCCGGGAAGCGGCGGGAAAGAGGGGCTTCCAAACCGCCAAGCTCGACGGCGTAGTCGCCCGAGCCCTCGGGCTTGAGACCCGTGACCCGCGTCTTGTTGACGAGCCAGGACTTGTGGGTCCGCACGAAGCCATGGCGCGCGAGGCTCTCCAGCGCCGCGCCCAGCGACGAGCGCGTCAGCGGCCGGCGACCGTCGCCAAGGATGAACTCGACATAGTTGCCGGCGGAGCGGACCGCGATGATTTCCGCTACAGGAACGCGGATCAGTCGGGCGCCATCCTGAATATCGAACGTGGGCGGGGCGGCCGCGATGGCGGGGCCGGCGGCTTTCTGGGCGCCGCGCATCAGGGCCAGCCAGCAGATGATCGTGGCCGCCGCGTAGCCCAGCATGTCCTTCCGGAACTCGTAGAGAAATTCGCTCGGCACCGGACCGAAGCGATAGACCTCGTCCAGAAGCGCGGCGTGGGCCACCTTTCGCAGCGCGACGAAAGCCGCGACGTGTATCGCGGAATGGACCAGGGCGACGACGATGTGCGCCGAGGCGGCGACCCACCAGCTCGGCCTAGCGCGAACCATCCACACGGCCATGGCGGCTGGAATGGTCGTGATCACCACAAGAACCAGCGCGCTGCTGAGCTCCCAGATCGCCGGCCTGACGACGCCTAGCCGAGGGGCGTCATGCTGCACCGTGAGGATGTTGACGATGCAGATGGAGACGAACAAGCCGACGCAGAGCCCATAGGCGCGGCCTAGCCAGAGGCGCTCTTCGCCGGTCATCCCCAAAAAGCGGCCGCTTGGCCCCGAGGCTTCGCCGGTGGTCCCCGCGATCGGCCGTTGGTCCCCTGGGGCTTGGCCGGCCGAAGCGGCGCGCGGCAGGTGGTGGGCGTTGCTTTTCAAGCCGGATCTTCCCTGATGACCACGACCGCCCCTTCGATCGACCGACGCTACGACCTGGACTGGATTCGCGTTGGCGCGTTCTTCCTACTCATCCTCTACCATACCGGCATGTTCTACGTGCCGTGGGAATGGCATGTGAAGACACCGCATGTCGTCGAGGGGCTGATGCCCTTCATGCTGCTAACCAATCCTTGGCGGCTGACGCTGTTGTTCCTGGTCTCGGGCGCGGCGACGCGGTTCATGTCCGACAAGACCAACGTCGGAAAGCTGACCAGCGCCCGCGTCGCGCGCCTGTTGCCGCCGCTGCTCTTCGCCATGTTCGTGATCGTGCCGCCGCAGTCCTACTATCAGGTCGTCGAGTACATGGCCTTGCACCCCGGCAGCGGTCTGTCGGTCGACAACTTCTGGGTCCGCTATGTCACCGCATCCGGTCATTGGTGCGGCGCCGACGGCGAGTGTTTGACCACCCCGACCTGGAACCACATGTGGTTCGTGGCCTACCTGCTGTTCTACACGCTGGTGCTGGCCTTGATCCTGCTGGTCTGGAGGAAGGCTGGCGAGCGGATCCAGCAAGCGGCCGAATACGCGCTCAAGGGTTTCGGCCTGTTCGCCTGGCCGATCCTGTTCCTGGGTCTTCTGCGCGCCGCGTTGTACGCCAAGTACGGCGAGACCCATGCCTTGGTGGGCGACCACTATGTCCACGCGGTCTCTTTCAGCGCCTTCCTGCTAGGCTTTGGCCTGGCCAAGTCGGAAGTTTTGCGCGAGCGCCTGATCGCCATGCGTTGGCCGGCGCTGGTCCTGGCGGTCGCTGCATGGGTGGCGTGGAGCGTCTATGTTTGGACCTACCGCCACGATACGCCCGTCCCGTCGCCTCAGTTGAAGCTGGCCATGCGCTTCGTGTTCGCCTCCGACACTTGGTGCGCCATCGTCGCCATCCTAGGCTTCGGCGCCAAGCATCTGACGCGAGGGGGGCCAGTGCTGCGCTACCTGACGCTGGGCGTGTTTCCGTTCTACCTGGTCCACCAAACCCTGATCGTGGTCTTGGCTTACCATCTGTCCAAGCTGGGCCTGCCGCAGGCGCTGGAGGGCGCGATCCTCGTGGTCGCGACGTTCGCCGGGTGCTTCGCGACCTACGAGATCGCGCGGCGTATCCCCGGCGCGCGGATCCTGTTCGGCTTGAAAGGTCAGCCGGCCGAGGCGCGGGCCAGCCGACCGCCAGCCCTGGCGTAGGTTTGGGTCCCACGCGTGAGCACGGCGTCGCCGGGAACGATCTCGGCGACGCCAATATCGCTCGCGCCGGCGAGCCGCTCGTAGAGCGCGCCGAAGTCCCGAAGCGTCACCTCCTGAAGGGTCTGGATCGAGTCGATCACGAAGTAGACCTGCTGGAAGTCGTCGATCCGGTAGAGCGTGCGCATCACCCGCTCGAGCTCGAAGCCGATGCGATTGGGAGAGGGATCGTCCAGCGCGAAGATCGACTCCGCGCGCGACGAGACGATGCCCGCGCCGTAGATGCGCAGTCCCTCCGGAGTGTTCATCAGGCCGAACTCCACCGTGTACCAGTAGAGCCGCGCCAGGTTGGCCAGGCGCCCCAGGCCCAAGGCGCGGCGGCCGCCCTCGCCATAGGCTTGCATATAGTCGGCGAAGGTCGGGTCGGTCAGCATCGGCACATGACCGAAGACGTCGTGGAAGATGTCCGGCTCTTGCAGATAGTCCAGCTCGTGCGGCTTGCGGATGAATTGGCCGGCCGGGAAGCGTCGATTGGCCAGGTGGTCGAAGAAGACGTCGTCCGGCACCAGGCCCGGCACGGCGACCACGGTCCAGCCGGTCAGTCGCTGGAGCTCTTCGTTGATGCGTCTAAAGTCGGGAATACCGGCGCGATGCAAATCCAGCGCGTCGAGGCCGCGCAGGAACGCGTCGCACGCCCGCCCGTGCAGCATCCGCGTCTGGCGTTCGTAGAGGGTGATCCAGACGTCGTGCTCGGCCTGGGAATAGGCTTCCCAGCCCTGATCGATCGTCCAATCCTGGTTCGCTCCCGGCGGGGGCGCGCTGGTGATGCCTTCTCCGCTCATGCGAGAACGCTACGCCCCGATTTTCGCAAAAGCTGTTCGGAGTTTGCGCCGATCGCGCGATCGCGCGGACAGGTTTGCCGTTTAGTGCGAGATTCGGGGGCGAAGCTTGTACTGGCCGTGGTCGAACGACTCGAAGATCACCGCCGTCTGCGGATGGCCGACGGGCTCGCCGCTGTCGTCGGGCAACAGGTTCTGCTCGGACACATAGGCGACGTAGCTGTTGTCCTCGTTCTCGGCCAGCAGGTGATAGAACGGCTGGTCCTTGACGGGGCGGATCTCTTCGGGGATCGACTCCCACCACTCCTCCGTATTGGCGAACACCGGGTCGACGTCGAACACCACGCCCCGAAACGGGAAGACGCGGTGCCTGACGACCTGGCCGATCGCGAATTTGGCGAGTCTCGAATTCATGGTTTGGAGAATAGCACGGCTACCTGACTGAAAGCTGAACGTAGAGACTTCCGCCCCCGGAAGACAAGGCGGGCGCCTTTCGGAGCGCGCCTCACGTGCTATGGTCGAGTCGAAGTGAGGCGTCGCAACCGTTCGCGACGTCTGCGAGACAGGTGGTTTGAACCATGTCGGAGGCGCCGCGCGCGCCCGGCGCCCCGCAAGGGCGACGCCGGCGGTCGCCGGAGGAGTCGTCGTGCTACGCGGCGCTCGATCTCGGCACCAACAACTGCCGCCTTCTGGTGGCCACGCCTTCGCCGCGCGGCTTTCGCGTTGTCGAGGCCTATTCCCGTATTGTCAGGCTAGGCGAGGGGCTTTCGCAGAGCGGCCAACTCTCGGAGGCCGCCATGGACCGCTCGCTGGCGGCCTTGAAGGTCTGCGCCGAGAAGATCCGTCGCCGCAAGGCGGTCCGGGTCAAGGCGGTGGCCACCCAGGCCTGCCGCGGCGCGACCAACGGCCCCGACTTCGTCCGTCGCGTCCACGAGGAGACGGGACTCAAGCTGCAGATCATCAGCCCGCGCGAGGAGGCTCAACTCTCCGTCGCCGGCTGCATGAGCCTGTTCGACCGCGAGCAGGACGCGGCGCTGGTTGTCGATGTCGGCGGCGGTTCGACCGAGCTGTCCTGGGTGGATCTGAAGGGCGGTGGTCTCGACGCGAGGCCTCGCCAGTTCGCCGCCTGGAAGCTGCCGATCAAGGCGTGGTTGTCGATCCCGGTCGGCGTGGTCACGCTGGCGGAACGCTTCCCCGAAGGCGAGGTCGCCACGGAGGCCTGGTTCCGGGCCATGGTTGACGACGTCAAGGCGCGGATCGAGGGCTTCCCGCACGCCGAGCCCATGCGCCAGATCTTCGCGGAAGGGCGGGCGCATCTGGTCGGCACCTCGGGCGCCATCACAAGCCTCGCGGGCCTGCATCTGGGCCTGCCGCGCTATGACCGCAATGTCGTCGACGGGCTGTGGATGCAACGCGACGACTGCGACGCAGCGGCCGCGCGCCTGTTGTCCCTGACCTCCGCCGAGCGCGCCCGGGAGCCCTGCATCGGCGCCGACCGCGCCGATCTGGTGTTGGCGGGCGCCGCGATCCTGCGGGCCGTGCAGGAGCTCTGGCCATGTTCGCGCGTGCGTGTCGCCGACCGAGGGCTTAGAGAGGGGCTTCTGATGTCCCTGATGTCCGACCAGCAGAAGCGCCCCCGTCGGCGCCGTCGTGGTGGGGCGTCCAAGAAGCCGGTGTCCGCATGACCGAAGATCCTCCCCGCCGCCGCATGGTGAAGCCGCCCACGGGCGGCTCCGAAGGCGGGCGCGGCAAGCCGGCGCGACTGAAGACCGCCTACGGACGCACGCCCAGCCAGCAGGCCTGGCTGGAGCGGCAGATCAACGATCCATTCTCGGCCAAGGCGCGGGCGCTGGGCTATCGCAGCCGGGCGGCGTTCAAGATCAGCGAGATCGACGAGAAGTTTCACTTCTTTCGCAAGGGCGCGAAGGTCATCGACCTGGGCTGCGCGCCGGGCGGCTGGCTCCAGATCGCCGTCGAGCGCGGGGTCACCAACCTCGCGGGCATCGATCTGTTGCCGGTCGATCCCGTGGCGCCGGCCCACATCCTGGAGATGGACTTCACCGCCGCCGGCGCGCCCGAGAAACTGATGGAGTTGCTGGGCGGCGAGCCTGACCTCGTCATGTCCGACATGGCGCCCAACACCGTAGGCCACCGCGAGACCGACCACCTGCGTATCGTCGGCCTGATCGAGATCGCCGCCGAGTTCGCGGTGGATGTGCTCAAGCCCGGCGGGGCGTTCGTGGCAAAGGCCTTCCAGGGCGGCGAGACCGCCGATGTCATCGGCAAGCTCAAGCGGCACTTCACCAAGGTTCAGCACTTCAAGCCGAAGGCCAGTCGGCAGGACAGTTCGGAGGTCTTCCTCGTCGCGACGGGGTTCAAGGGGCGGTGAGCGACCGGGGGGGCGTGATCGGGGGACTGGTCGCCAGGCCGTTCAGGAACCTGGGGGTGGCGGTCGGCTTCGTGCTGTTGGTCGCCGCCTTCGCCATGGTCGGCTACATGCAGGCCGGCTGGTCGTTCGACGACGCTCTCTACATGGTCACCCTGACCATTTTCACGGTTGGTTACGGCGAGGTCCGCCCGATCGACACCGACTACTTGCACGGCGTCACCATGGCCACGATGGTGTTCGGGTGCACGGGCGTCATCATCGTCACGGGTTCGCTGGTGCAGGCGCTGACCCAGTCTCAACTCGAACAATTCTTTGGAAAGCGCGTGGAACGCGACATCGATCGGCTGGACGGCCACATCATCATCTGCGGCTTTGGCCGCATCGGGCTCATGCTGGCGGGCGAGCTGGCGTCGGGCGGCGAGACCTTCGTCATCGTCGAGCGGGACGAGGCGCGCTGCCAGGAGGCGAGGGACCTGGGCCATCTGTGCCGGCATGCCGACGCGACCGACGAGGACGTGCTGCGGGCCCTGCATGTCGAGCGCGCCAAGGTGTTGGCCACCGTGCTGCCCGACGACGCCGCCAACGTGTTCATCACGCTCTCGGCGCGTAGCCTCAACCCCAAGCTCGAGATCATCGCGCGCGGCGAGCGGCCCACCACCGAGCGCAAACTGTTGCAGGCTGGCGCCGACCGCGTGGTCATGCCGGCCCATATCGGCGCCGAGCGGATCGCCGAGATGATCCTCTATCCGCGCTTGGTCAACTTCCTGCGAGGGACGGAGCCCCAGGGCGACGGCACCGACGAAGGGCTGGCCAAGCTGGGTCTCGACCTCCGCGTGATCACCGCGCCTCCGAACCTTGGCGCTCGCAAAGCGACCGTCAAGGAGCTGGAGCGGCGGGGCGGGGGCGTGCTCGTCGTCCGGATCGAACGCGCCGACGGGACGGTGATCGAGAGCCCGTCGCCCGACGAGGTCATCCGGACCGGCGACGGCCTGGCGGTGGTGTCCAGGTCTGGTCGCGCCAGCCTGAACGGCCTCGCGGACTGACGCGCCGGTTGTCGCGATCGAGGTGTTCAGCTTCAAGTCGCTGAATTTTCTTGGAAACTTGTGTTTTAATTCTAGTTGAGAGTCTACCTTACATTTCTTTTGTCATTGACCCTTGACCTCCTTATTCTCCCACATTGAGAAGATTTGATCTTGTAGGTCC
>CAKZJK010000501.1 GCA_936942565.1 uncultured Caulobacter sp.
GCCGTTAGGACCAGGAGACGCGCGCGGCTTGCAGGGGCGGTCCCCTCATAGTCGTCAGCGCGTCGAGGAAAGGTTCGCGCTTCACGCGCGCGTCGACAACGCGACAAAACGCGCGTGACGCGATCCGAGCCAGGCGATGAACCTTAGGACGCGGCGGGAGCAAATCCCTCCGCCCACGGCCCAAACCCTAGTGCAGCGTCACCGAGGCCGCCTCCGCCGTGGCGGCGCGCTTGGCCTCCTCGACGTCGCCGAGAACCTCGGCGGCGGCGCGCAGGATGGCGGGACTGACGCGCGCTTCATCGCAACCGATCGTCTCGGCGGCGAGGTCCGGCAGGTCGGCGCAGAGACGGATCTGGCCCGCGATCCGTTGCAGGATAGGGCTTCCCTGAAGATCGGGATCATTGGCGACCACGCCGACCACCAAGGCGAGCGCCGCCTCGAACCGCGCGGCGGACAGCTTGGCGTCGCGCGCCTGGTCGATCAGCAGACGGGCATTGGCCTCGACCAAGGCGACCGCTTCCGCCGTCATATGGATCTCTTCGCCGCTCATTCGCCGGCCTCCTCGCTCGCGCTTCAAGAGGTTGAACGGACGGCGGCGCGGAGTTGGGCGCGCCCAACGAAAAAGCCGCCCGCGTCGGCGTGACGCAGGCGGCTTCGTCATTCTTGGCGGGTCTTCCGTGAGCGGAACGCGCTCGTCAGGCCGCCGCGTCGAACGACAGCGACTCGTAGCGCTTCAGATGGTGATCGACCGAGCCGAACAGCCCTTCGATCATCGTGGCGCGCTTGAAGTAGTGGCCGATCGCCAGCTCGTCGGTCATGCCCATGCCGCCGTGGATCTGGATGGCGTTCTGGCCCACGAACTTGCAGGCGCGGCCGATCCGGACCTTCATGGCCGAGACGGCCTTGGCGCGCTCGGCGGCGTCTTCCTCGAGCTTGATGGTGGCCATGTAGGTCATCGAGACCGACTGCTCGACCTCGATGAACATGTCGACCATCCGATGCTGCAGCACCTGGAAGTTGGCAATGGCCGTGCCGAACTGCTTGCGCTGCTTGGCGTAGTCCAGCGTGCCCTCGTGCAGCTTGCGCAGCACGCCCACGGCCTCGGCGCCGACGGCGGCGGTCGCCTCGTCGAGCACCTTGTCGACCAAGGCCAGGCCGTCCTCGGCCAGCAGAGCCTCGGCGGGGACCGACACATTCTCGAAATAGACCTCCGAGGCGCGATTGCCGTCGACCGTCGGATAGTCGCGCGTGACGATGCCCGGCAGGCTCTTGTCGACCATGAACACGCCGACGCCGCCGGCGTCGCGCTGGGCGCCGCCCGTGCGAGCGGTGACGATCAGGTGGGTGGCGAACGGCGCGCCGATCACCACGGCCTTGTGGCCGTTGAGGGTCCAGCCCGCGCCGTCCTTCTTGGCCGTCGTCTTCAGGTCGCGCCAGGTGTAGCGGGCCTGCGGCTCGCCATAGGCGAAGGCGATGGTGGTGGTCCCGCCGATGATCCCTTCGATCACCGAGGCCGCGTTGGCGTGACCAGAGTGCTTCAGGAAGCCGCCGCCGATCACGACGGTGCCGAGGTAAGGCTCGATGACGAGCGCCTTACCGAACTCCTCCATGACGATCATGTTGTCGACCGCGCCGCCGCCCAGGCCGCCCAGCTCCTCCGAGAACGGCGCGCCCAGGATGCCCAGCTCCTCGGCGAAGGCTTTCCAGTAGTCCGCGCGCCAACCGCTGTCGGAACTGACGATCTTGCGGCGGGTGTCGAAGTCGTACTTGTCCCGCAGGAAGCTCGCGACCGTGTCGCGCAGCATCGACTGTTCTTCGGTGAAGTTGAAATCCATCCCTGGGTTTCCGTTCTTTTTTGTTTGTCATTCCGGCCGCGGCGAAGCGAAGAGCCGGGACCGGCAAAATCGGTGAATTGGGTGGTCCCGGATCACGCCTCCGGCGCGTCCGGGATGACAGCCGCGCTAGAGCCCCAGCACCATCTTGGCGATGATGTTGCGCTGGATCTCGTTGGAGCCGCCGTAGATCGACGTCTTGCGGACGTTGAAATAGGTCGGCGCGGCGCGGTGGGCGAAGTCGGGGCCGATCGGATGGGCGTTGTCGCCATCGGTCGGGAAGCCGCGGAAGTACGGCGCGCCGTAGTGGCCGGCGGCCTCCAGCACCAGCTCGGTGATCCGCTGCTGGATCTCGGTGCCCTTGATCTTCAGCAGGCTGGATTCCGGACCGGGCCCCTTGCCGGCGGCCTCGCCCGCCAGGGTGCGCAGCTCGGTGTATTCCAGCGCCGTCAGGTCGATCTCCAGTTCGGCGACCTTGCGCTTGAACATCGGGTCCTTGATCAGGGCCGAGCCGTCATCGCCGAGCTCGGTCGAGGCCATCTGGCGAATGCGCTCGATGCCGCGCTTGGAGCGGGCGACGCCGGCGATCCCGGAACGCTCGTGGGCCAGCAGGAACTTGGCGCAGGTCCAGCCCTTGTTCTCTTCATAGATGCGGTTCTCGACCGGCACCTTGACGTTCTCGAACCAGACCTCGTTGACCTCGTGCTCGCCGCCCAAGGTGATGATCGGCCGCACGGTCACGCCCGGCGACTTCATGTCGATCAGCAGGAACGAGATGCCTTCCTGGATCTTGGCGTTCGGGTCGGTGCGGACCAGACAGAAGATCCAGTCGCCGTGCTGGGCCAGGGTGGTCCAGGTCTTCTGGCCGTTGACCAGGTAGTATTCCTTGCCGTCGTCGCCGGTGAAGCGCTCGGCCTTGGTCTTGAGACTGGCGAGGTCGGAGCCGGCGCCCGGCTCGGAATAGCCCTGGCTCCACCAGATGTCGCCAGTCAGGGTCGGCGGCAGGAAGCGTTCTTTCTGCTCGGGCGTGCCGAAGGTGTAGATCACCGGCCCGACCATGTTGATCCCGAACGGCAGGATCGGCACGCAGTCGGCGCGGGCGGTCTCTTCCGACCAGATGTAGCGTTGCACGGACGTCCAGCCCGGACCGCCGTATTGGGTCGGCCAGGCGGGGGCCACCCAGCCCTTCTTGGCGAGGACACGGTGCCAGGAGAGGAAGTCCTCCTTGGCCATCTCCTCGCCCTCCTCCTGCTTTTCGCGCAGGCCCGCCGGATAGTTCTCGGCGATGAAGGCGCGCACCTCGTCGCGGAAGGCGAGGTCCTCGGGCGAGAAGTCGAGATTCATGGCCAGCTCCCGTTCCAATCGGCCTCTCTACGGGAGGCCGTTATTGCGTTTCGGAGGCCACGATATCGGTCGAACGGGCGTTTGGAAAGATGACGTTAGCGTCAACGGAAGCAAATGTGATCCGCGTTCACTTGAGCGCGCGCCGCGACGCCTACCGAACCTCGCAAGCCAGCTTGACCAGCGCGAGCGCCGAGGCCCCGCCGACCCCCTCCTCGTCCGTCGTATCGAGCGCCAGAAGCGGGCGCTTGTCGAGGATATCGAGAAGGCGGGCGTGGCCCTTGGCGGGGCTCGCATGCGCCGCCAGACAATGGTCGATCGCCGTGGGCTCCACCGCGCGCAGGACGGCGGCGGCGGCGCAGGCGGCGTAACCGTCGAGCAGAACAGGCACCTTCTGAACACGAGCGGCCAGGATGGCGCCAAGCACGGCGGCGGTCTCGCGTCCACCCAGCTGGCGCAGGATTTCGAGCGGATCGTCGCTCATGCCGTCGGCCTTGGCGCGGGCGACGGCGGCGGCGACTGGCTCGGGATCGTCGGACCAGTCCGAAGCCTCGCCGCCGAACAGCGCCAGGCAGATGGCGGCCGCGGTTCTGGCGGGCTCCGCTACGATCACGCCCGGGATCAGGAGATCGGGCTGCTTGGCCAAGGCCTCCATGCCGAAGGCCATGGTGGCGGCGGCTTCCTTTTCGCTCATCGAGGGCTTTTCGACCGCGTCCGGCGACGGACGGTCGATGGCGAGGTCGAAGGCCTCCAGCCCCGCGCCCTGAACGCCGGCGAGCCGCGAGACGGTCGCGCCGCCCGAGGCGATGGCCTCCAGGCGATCGCGGGCGTAGCCGCGCGGCCCCACGCCCTGACGGGCGCCGGCGTAGAGCGCCACGACCGGACGGTTCACGGCCGGCGGACTCTTGCCGCTCCAGGCGGTGAGCCAGGCCGAGATCTCGGCCAGGCGCCCGCCCTGCTCCAAAGTCGGAGACGGCCCAGGCGCGGGGGGCGAGAGGGCGAGTTGGCGGATGTCGGCGAAGGGCGAAGCGGTCATGAGCGCGGACTTAAACCCGTCCGCGTCCAAAGCAACCCCTGATGAGCCTAAGATCCGCCCGCTTGCGCGTCGGCATTTGAAGAGATCACCGCCGCTTGCGCGTCGGCCGGGGAACGGAGATGCTTGAGCCATGACGACAGCGCCGCCGGCCAGACCGCCTCGCCCGATCGCCACGCCTTGCGTGAAGGTGTGCGCGGTCGATGGCGCCAGCGGCTATTGCTTGGGTTGTCGCCGGACCCTGGCGGAGATCGCCGGCTGGGCGAAGCTCAGCGACGCGGAAAGGGCGGCGATCACCGCCGCTCTCCCCGGTCGACCGGACCCGATGGCCGCGCTGATGGCGGCGACCGAGCGACGCTAGTCCTACTTGCCGCCCGCGATGTAGGCGGCGCAGGCGCCGTCGCGCTGGGCGATCAGCTTGGCCTTCTTCTCGCCCTCGGCGGCGTTGGCCTCCTTGAGGGCCGCTTGCATCTTGTTGCTGGCCGACGTGCGCACGGCCGCTTCGCGCGCGGAGCCCTGGTCCCTGAGGAACGCGTCCAGCGCGGTCGTGTCCAGCTTGCCAAGGTTCTCCGAGGCGGCCAGCCCCCGGCAACGTGCCGCGTCCAGGAAGTCCAAATTGGAAACCCCGGCCTGAGCGGCGCCGGCCAGCGCGCCAAAAGCGACAGCAGCGATAATCAGAGTTTTCATGGCGTATTTCCCTCGATAAGCCGTTCAATACTGTTGAACGAGAGATAGCGCCAAGCACGGGTTCCCCGAAGTTAATTCCGGGACATAAAATACATTACATGATCGTAATCCGATTAATTAATCTCGCGTAACGTGGATCGATAAGAACACCAGATATACTTATCAACAGATCAGGGAGCTCGACGCCAGAATTCGTCGCCTGATTCACGCCTTGAAAACGCCTGCCTCCTAATGATTGAAGGGGGCCGCAGAAGCGGTCTTGGGAGCCTATAAGGCGGGATGTCTTCGATGTTTAGGTTCGCGGCGATCGCTCTGGTGGGCGCCCTGTCGGCTGTTGGCGCGGCCAAGGCCGTCGTCTCCTTGGACGATCTGCGCCACCCCGAGCTGCGCGCGCCTTCCGCCGCGACCGCCACGCTTGGCGGCGCCGAAGGCGGTTCGGCCCAGATCACCAAGGACAGCGACGGCCACTTCTGGGCCAAGGCCGCCGTCGACGGTCATGACGTCCGCTTCCTGGTCGACACCGGCGCCACCGCCGTCTCGCTTAGCATGGCGGACGCCCAGCGCCTGGGCATCGACACCAGCAAGCTGACCTACGACTACAATGTGATCACCGCCGACGGCCGCACGCGCGCCGCCTCGGTCAAGCTGGCCAGCGTCGCCATCGCCGGTGCCAAGGTCCGCGACGTCGACGCTCTGGTCATCGAGAAGGGCCTCGAGAACTCGCTGCTGGGCATGAGCTATCTAGGCCGCCTGTCGCGGTTCGAGGCCACGCCCGACGCCCTGGTGCTGCACCCGTAAGGTTCAGGCGGCCGGGACGGTCCGTTCCTCGCGCGAAGCCAGCGCCGCGCGCACCGCGTCCAGCGCGCGATCCACCACATCGAGACCCGCGCCGGCCTTGACGCCCTCGACCGTCAGGATCCTTCGCCACGCCCGCGCGCCCGGCAGGCCGTGGAAGAGGCCCAGCATGTGCCGCGTCATGGCCGCCAGGTGCGTCCCCGCCGCCAGCTCCCGCGCCAGATAGGGTCGATAGCGCTCGACGGCCTCGAAGCTGTCGACGTCGGCGACATCCAGGCCGAACACCCGCCGATCGACCTCGCCCAACAGGCCGGCCTCGTGATAGGCCGCACGGCCCAGCATCACGCCGTCGACGCCATTGGCCAGATGCTCCAGCGCCGCGTCGACGCTGGGCACGCCGCCGTTGATGGCGATGGTCAGGTTCGGGCGTTCGCGCTTGAGCCGATAGACCAGGTCGTAGTCCAGCGGCGGGATGTCCCGGTTTTCCTTGGGCGAGAGCCCTTGCAGCCAGGCCTTGCGGGCGTGGACGATGAAGGTGTCGATCCCGGCGGCGGCGCAGCGATCGACCAGGGTGAAGAGGCTCTCTTCTGGATCCTGGTCGTCGACGCCGATCCGGCACTTGACCGTTGCGGGGACCTTCACCGCGTCCTTGATCGCCGCCATGCATTCGGCCACGAGGTCCGGCTCGCGCATCAGGCAGGCGCCGAAGCGGCCGCTCTGCACGCGGTCCGAAGGGCAGCCGACGTTCAGGTTGATCTCTTCATAGCCCCAGTCCTCGCCAATCCGCGCGGCCTGGGCCAACTCGGCCGGATCCGATCCGCCCAGTTGCAGCGCCACCGGATGCTGACCGGCGTCGAAGCCCAGCAGCTTCTCGCGATCGCCGTGGACCACCGCCCCGCTGGTCACCATCTCGCTATAGAGCAGAGCGCGGCTCGACAGGACGCGGTGCAGCGACCGGCAATGCCGGTCGGTCCAGTCCATCATCGGCGCGACGGACAGGCGCCAGGCGCTGTAGCGGGGGTCTGAAAACGATTCTTGAAGCACCAG
>CAKZJK010000502.1 GCA_936942565.1 uncultured Caulobacter sp.
CTTGCCCTCCTCAGGGCCCTTGGCCAGCACGGCCATCAGCTCGGGCGGCAGGGTGGCCTTGCGGCTGACGACCTTGGGCTGGGCCTCGATCTGGCCGGCGTGGTTCAGGGTGATCCCGGTGATCGCGAACGCCAGCATGCCCACCAGGGACACGGCCGCGCTGATCCAATGCCACTGGTGCAGCTGCTTCAGCCAGAACGAGCGGCGATGCTGGTCGGCGGCGGACTTCACGGGCGTTCGAGGAACCTTGGCGATGAAGGCTCGTCCTTACTTGAGAACGAATTGCAATATCAAGCGTGAAGGCGAGCTTCGGGCCTGATTGATCGCTTTTCCACCGTACAGTTGTCGGCGGGATGTCGAAATGTCGCCGCGCCGTTACAGCGAAGCTTGGGCGTCTCGTTCGTCCGGACGCCGAAAGGTCGCCACCAGCACGTCCCGCACGGCGGGTCGCGCGGGATCGAGCGGGCGGATCGCCGTCACCCCGTGCAGCACCCGGTGGTCGTCGACGCAGACCATGTCGCCCGGCGCGGTCAGGGTGAAGGAGCCCAGGCTCGTCCCGTCCGGCGCGTAGATGTCGGTGACGCCGCTGTCGACGTTGCGGCGGTCGACCAGCATGACGATCACCCAGTCGACGCCGTCGCGGTGCGCGCCTTCGGGCGTGGGCTGGCCGGCCATGTCGGCGCGGGCCTCGATGCGGAACTGGTGCAGCTCGACGTGCCAGGTTTGCGGCGGATCGGTGGTCAAGGGCTGGAAGAGCTCTAGCCCCGCCGCGATCACGCCGCGCGTGACGGGGTGGTCGGCGATCGCCTCGGTCACCGGCTCGAACCAGCGCTGCACGCCGCCGTTCAGCGGGTTGTAGTCGCGGCTCTGCCAGTGCGGCTGGTGCGGCTTGCGCGCGACGCCGCTCGGAGACGCCGCGAAGGCCGCGAACCGCCGACGGCGATAGCGGCCGCCATCGGCCATGAAGCCGTCCAGCGGCAGGTCGTTCCAGCTGTCGGCGAAGGCGCTCCAGTCGGCGGCGGCCTCGGGACCCAGCCGGGCCATGGTCTCCGGGCCCTCGAAGCGGACGAAGCCGTCGGCGGCCAGCGCGTCGCGCGCGCTCACGCCACGGCTTCCGGCTTGAAGAACAGGCCCAGCTTCAGGGAGCGCGCGATCCGCTCGGCCTTCTGGCCAATGATCGCGGCGCGCGGAGCGTCGAACAGCTCGACGCAGGTCTGGTGGAACAGGTTCAGCCAGGGCATGAACAGCCCCTCGGTAAGGCCCTCGACATGCTGGTGGACCGTCACCGGCTGGCCCTTGTAGCGGCCCGAGGTGTTCAGCACCGAAGACCAGAAGTCCTTGAGCGTCGCCAGATGCTTGGGCCAGCCGTCCTCGCCGATCGCGGTCTCGAAGATCGGCCCCAGGCGATGGTGGCGACGGACGCGGGCGTAGAAGGTCTCGACGAGCAGGTCGATTTCCTCGTCGGTGAACGGCGCGGCGTCGGCGCGGATCTGGGCGCGGGGATTCTGGGCGCGGTCGGAAGCGGACATGGCCGCGATATGGGCCCTTACGCCCCGCGACTGAACCCCGGCGCGATCAAACTTGGCTTTCGATTGTTACTTAAGGGGGAGGCGTTTGAAGCATCAGCCCAATTCTCTCGTCATCCCGGCCGCAGCATAGCGGAGAGCCGGGACCCAGGGCAAACGCACGGTCCTTGGCCCCTGGGTCCCGGATAGCCTCTTCGAGGCTTCCGGGATGACGAGGAAATTTGATGTCGGTGGCTAGGCTACACGCCTCAAACCACCGTCAGCGTGGCCTTCTTCAGGTCCACCGAGTTGGGGCCGACCAGGATCGAGAAGTCGCCCGGCTCGACGACGCGCTTCATGTCGAGGTTCCAGAACCAGAGATCCGACGGCTTGATCTCGAAGGTCACCGTGGTCTTGGCGCCGGGGGCGAGGGTGACGCGCTTGAAGTGCTTCAGCTCCAGCACCGGACGGGTGACGGAGGCCTCCTCGTCGTGGACGTAGAGCTGGACCACCTCGTCGCCGGCGACCTTGCCGGTGTTGGTCACGTCGACCTCGACCTTGACGCTCTCGCCCTGGCCGATCTTGGCCTTGGCCAGACGCGGGGCCGAGATGTCGAAGCTGGTGTACGACAGGCCGAAACCGAACGGGTAGAGCGGGCTGACGTCGCCGCCCAGATAGCCGCGACGGGCCGTGGGCTTGCGGTTGTAGTAGATCGGCAGCTGGCCGACGTTGCGCGCGATGCTGACCGGCAGCTTGCCGCCCGGATTGGCGCGGCCGAACAGCACGTCGGCGGCGGCGTTGCCGGTTTCCTGGCCCAGGTACCAGCCCTCGATGATGGCGTCGGCGCGCTCGGCCAGCAGGTTGATCGACAGCGGACGGCCGTTCAGCAGGAACACCACGGTCGGCTTGCCCAGGTCGAAGATCGCCTTGGCCAGGTCGTTCTGCTGACCGACCAGGTCCAGGCTCTCGCGGTCGCCCAAGTGATTGTCGGCCCAGGCCTCGCGGCTGGTCTGTTCGTTGTCGCCCAGGACCATCACGACGACGTCGGCCTTCTTGGCGACCTCGACGGCTTCGGCGATGAGTTTCGCGTTGACGGCCGGGTCGGTGAAGTTGACCTGGTCCTGCGCCCAGATGCGCTGTTCGGTGATGCGCACGGCTTCGGCGTAGTCGAGCGCGAAGCCTTGGGCCTTGGCCTCGGCGGCCAGGCCCTCGTGGATCGAGACCACGTGGCGCGGCACGTCCGAGTAGCCGCCGATCGGCGTGTCCTTGGCGTGCGTGCCCAAGAGGGCCAGGCGCTTGATCTTCTTGCCGTCCAGCGGCAGCACGCCCTTGTCGTTCTTGAGCAGTACGACGGCCTTGCGGGCGGCTTCGCGAGCCAGGGCGACGGCGTCCGGAGTCGCGGTCTTGGCGTCGGCGGTCTTCTCGTCGCAATAGGGGTTCTCGAACAGGCCGCCCTCGAACTTCATGGTCAGGACGCGGGCCACGGCGGCGTCGACCTCGAACTGCGGGATACGGCCGGCCTTCACCAGCTCGGGGATCAGGGCGTAGGCCTCGCCATCGGGAAGCTCGACATCGACGCCGGCGTGCAGGGCGCGGACGGCGGTTTCGCCCAGGTCGTTGGTCAGCTTGTGGCGGCTGATCATCTCCTTGATGGCGAAGTAGTCGCTCTGGACCGAACCCTTGTAGCCCCACTCCTCGCGCAGGATCTTGGTCAGCAGCCAGCGGCTGCCGTGCGAGGGCACGCCGTCGATCTCGTTGTACGAGGGCATGACCGCGCGGACCGGCAGCTCGGTCACCGCGCGTTCGAACGGCGGGAAGAAGTTCTCGCGCAGGACGCGCTCGGAGATCTGGGCCGGGCCGACATTGGTGCCGTTCTCGGGCTGGCCGTGGCCGGTCATGTGCTTGAGGGTGACGAAGACCTTGTCCTTGGCCAGCGGCAGGGTCGTCCCCTGGAAGCCGCGGATAGCGGCCAGGCCGATCTCGGCGCAGACGTGCGGATCCTCGCCGTAGGTCTCCTCGATGCGGCCCCAGCGCGGGTCGCGGGCCACGTCGACGACGGGGGCCAGCGCCAGGTTCGAGCCGCGGGCGCGCATCTCGCGGGCGGCGACGGCGAAGATCTTCTCGGTCAGCTCGGTGTCGAAGGTCGAGGCGAGAGCGATGGCCTGCGGGAAGCTGGTCGCGTCGCGGGCGACGTAGCCGTGCAGGGCCTCGTCGTGCATCAGCATCGGGATGCCCAGGCGCGTCTTCTCGACCGCCCACTTCTGGGCGGCGTTGGTGTAGCGCGCGGTTTCCTTGGCGTTGCGGTTGATCGCGCCGTCGTCGGCGCCGGCCGCGGCGCCGATCACGGTCACGGGCTTGGCGCCCTTGCGGTCGGATGGACGCGAGATTTGGCCCAGGCCGTTGGGGAAGTTCTTGCTGGCCTGCTCGGGCGAGAACTCGCCTTCCGGAGTCTGGATCTTGTTCTTGGTCAGCCAGATGCCGATCAGCTGGGCGGCCTTCTCTTCCAGCGTCATGCGGCCCAGCAGGTCCTGGACGCGGGCGTCGATCGGCTGGGTCGGGTCCTTGTAGAGCGGCTTCCCACCCGAGGTTTTCGGAGCCTGGCCGGCGGCGTTGGCCAGCGCGGGCAGGGCGGCGGCGGACAGAGCGGCGAGGCTCGCGCCGAACAGGCGGCGGGTGATGGCGGTGGTCATCTGGACGTTTCCCCGGGGCTACGCGAATGGCGCGGCGGCTCTTGGGCCGCCTTCACGGGCACTATGGGGGCAGTTGTCTGACCACTCAAGCCGGAAATGGTACCGGTCTCATTCGCGCGCCGCGGATCGCGCGCCTGGGTCGTCGGTGATCGTGGAGAGCGTCCAGGGTCCAGACGCGAAGAAGGGCCCGCTTTGGGAGAGGGGGGAGCGGGCCCTTCGGTACGCGTTCAGAGGGAATGAACAGGCGGGAAAATGGCATAGACGCCGCCTTCCCGCCCTTCCCCATTTCGTCGCAGGCTGCGAATCGTTCGCGACTACTTGCGCGGCGTCAGGATGTCGTCCAGGCGGGCGGGGACGCCGGCCACCTTTTCCAGGCGCGGATAACGCAGGCCGCCGCGGTAGTCGATCTTGACGCTCTTGTAGCGCGAGCCGTCCTTGAGCAGCAGCTCGACCAGCGGGTTCTCGGGCTTCATGGCGGCGGTGACAGCGGCCTTCAGCTTGTCGCCGTCGAAGGCCTCGCCGTTGACGGCCACCACCGTCAGGCCCTGGGTCAGGCCGGCCTTGAACGCCGGACCGCCCCACTGCACGTCGCTGATCACGCCGTCCGAACCGACCGACAGGCCCAGCGAGTAGGCGAGGCCCGTGCTCTTGGCGCGGGTCTCGGCGGTCTTCATGAACTCGGTCGGGGTGGCGGTGTAGACCAGCTTGTATCCGCCGCGTTCCAGGCCATCCAGCGGACCCTTTTCCTGGACCTCCTGGATGCGGGTCTTCAGGAAGCTGGCCCAGTCATAGGCGTACACGCCGTTCAGGGTGCTGACGACGTCGTCGAACGTATAGGTGCGCGGCACGTACGAGCCGTTGTCGACGCCGAAGAAGGCCTTGGCGAAGTCGTCCAGCGACTTCTTGCCGCCGGTCTTCTCGCGGATCAGGGTGTCGGCGTCGAGCCAGACCAGCAGGCCTTCGGAATAGTAGTCCTCGCTGCGTTGCCACGACAGCCACGACAGCGGCTTGCGGTTGGCGATGATCGGGTCGTTGGTGGTGTCCTGCACCGGGCGCCAGTCGCGGCCGCGACGGTTGTCGTAGGTGGCGGCGGTGGCGGCGATCGAGTCCAGGGCCTGCTGCTTGGTCAGGAGACCCGAGCGGGCGGCCAGCACGTTGCCCCAGTACTGGGTCTGGCCCTCGTAGACCCACATCATGCTGTCGCGCATCGGCACGTTCAGGTTCGGGGTCCACAGGTCGGCGGCGCGGCGGAACTTGCCGTTCCACGAGTGGGTGTATTCGTGGCTCAGCAGGTCGCGGCCGACGAAGCTCTTGTCCCACTCGGTGAAGTACTTCGGCGTGACGCGGTTTTCGGAACTGCGGTGGTGCTCCAGGCCGATGCCGCCGATCTTGTCCGACAGGGCGACCAGGAAGTCGTAGTGGTCGTAGTGGTGCGAGCCGTACAGCTTGTAGGCCTGCTGCACGAGGTCCTTGTGGATCTGGATGTGCTCGGGCTTGGCGTCCAGCAGCTCGGGGCTGTCGGCGACCAGGTTCAGGCGCACGGGCGCGGGGCCGGTCGGATCCAGGTCGATCGACTTGAAGTACTTGCCGGCGAAGATCGGGCTGTCGACCAGGGTCTCGACCGTGGTCGTCTTGAAGGTCGTGACCTGGCCTTCGGTCTTCGCGGTCTCCAGCGCCGAGGCCAGCTTCCAGCCTTCCGGCAGCTTGACGCTGGCCTCGATCGGGATGCGGCGAGTGTAGTAGCCGGCAGGGTACATCGCCACCTGCAGCCACTGCAGGTTCAGCATCTCCGGCGTCACCTCGATGCGGCCGACCTTGCCTTCGACGGCGGTGAGGAACTGGTAGCTGACCTGGATCTCGCTGACGCCGGTCGGCACGTCGACGTGGAAGGCGTGAACGCTGACGACGTCGCGCGTCCAGGGGATGCGCTTGCCGTTGGCGGTGACCACTAGGCCCGCCAGCTTGTCGAGGTCGTTGCGCGGCGAGTGGCCGCCCGGAACCCACTGCGGATAAAGGAACACGAAGTCGCCGGCCTTGCTAACCGGGATCGTGGTGGTGACGTTCCAGATCTTGCGGTCGAGATCGGTGGCGTCGACGGCCAGCTTCAGCGTGCCGGCGTAGGGGAGGTCTTGTGGGGCGGCGATCGGGGCGGTCGGGGCCGCCGACTCCGGCCAGGGCTGCGACGCGACCGGGCTCGGAACTTGCGCCAGCGCGGCGGTCGCGGCCAGGGACAGGACGGAGACGGAGAAGAACAGCGCTTTCACGAAACACCCCAATGCGGCGCGCGGGCGTGCTCCCGCGACGAGAAGCCGGGATGTTTGTGGCGTCGGCGGCCGCTTGTCGAGGCCAAGTTGGCCTCCGTACGCGGAAATATGGGGTGGCGTTTCAGGGGTGAAACGAAGCTGCCGGCGGGTAACGAAAACAAGATGCTCCCCCGCGATGCGGGGGAGCTGTCGCGGAGCGACCGAGGGGGCGAGCGCTGCATTCGCCCAGC